>CP060232.1:300000-600000 GCA_023898645.1 Candidatus Nomurabacteria bacterium
GACTGCCCGTGGATGGCGACGAATTCACCTTGTCGGATGTTCAGAGTGATGTCGTCGAGCAAAGTTTCGCCCGCAGTTGTCGTTACTGATAGGTTTTTGGCATGTATGCCTAGTTTGTGAGTATTAGGGCTGTAGTCGGGATTTGTCATACGCCACTCCTCAGTTCTGCGGCACGGTCAATCTTGTCAATCATGCGATTTCTAAACACCGACGTTGCGGCAGTAGAAAGTGCAAGTGCGAAATAGCCGGCACCGACCGCCGAAACGTTGACCGCTTCAGCGATGCCAAACTGTGACGAGTTGTACACTTCTGCCAAAACGGCAGCGGCCGCGAGCGAAGGACCTGTTGCTACGAGAGTGTCTTTGTGAGCGGCGATGTTGTAGGATCGCTTGATTTGCTTTTTATCTACACCCTGACTTAGGAGCATGCCTATGTTTTTACGTCGCATCAAAATTTCAGACGTCTGCATGCCGGCGATTGCCGATGAGCCAAGTGCGAGACTGGATAGGATGAGAATCATTTGAGGCGGCTTTACGCTATGATCCCAGAAATCTTTATAACGTTGCTCAAAACCAGCAAATGAATCGGCTTTGTAGACGGGGCTAATCTGCTCACGAACTTGAGCTTGTAGCTCAGCTTGCTTGCCGTCTAGACCGAGGGCCAACGCGCCAGAAATAGGTAGGCCAGGGTATAGGCATTTTTCAACCTGTTCGAGCGAACTGATTACCCCGACGCGATCAAGTCCTGGCTTTTGGTTAACCGTGCCAACGACGGTTGCTGAACGGTCATTTATTAGTGCTTTGTTTCCAACTTTGACGCCAAGCTGATCACCAACGATGATCGACATGTCGTCGCAGTTTTCAATTGCTGGCATAGAGACGCCAAGACTTTTCTCTATGACTGCGTTCGGAACGGCGATAATTGGTGCGCTTGATGGATTGCTTTTTGCGTCAGGATTCTTAATGTCGCCAAGCGCAGCGATGAAAGGAACTGGAGTGCCACCGTCTTTTATGATGATGTCACTTACGGCTGCGTAATCGATAGTTGTCGTATTAAGAGGAAGAACTTCCGAACCCATTATTAATGGCGTGTTGTTCATGTCGGCGCCCATCATTTCGGCCATACCTTTAATAGGCTCATTTGCGCCTTCGCTGGCCGCAAAGCCCAGCCCAGAAGCGCCCACGACGAGGCCCATTACACCGGCAGTAAAGAGTCTTCGTCCGCGGCGACTTGTCTGATGAGTGATGTCGTGCATGGCTGCCAGTTGGCCGTCAGGATTGCGACGACGATTTAACCAAAGTGCACCACCGCCTACTAGACCGAGAGCGAGAACTGACGGACCATAATCACGTAGATCATCGGTCGCCGTAATAAGGGCTTCGGTGCCAGCTGAACTGACACTTGGAGTCGGCGTGAAACCGGTGTCATTAAAGAAATCATGCGCTTGATGCGTATTTGCGCCTGCTAATACTCCTCCAGCTATCGCTACTCCGGCCATGATTTTGGCCGTACGCGAAAAGCGGTGCTTTTCATTATTACGAGACTGCGTAGAATTTGCTTCAACTTTCGGAGCACGCTTCTCGGTAGATATTACTGCTTTTGACATAATTAATAAGCTCCTAATTAAAGTAAATTATAATACTATATACACAAAAAAGCAAGCACTTTAAATACATATAACTATTGATTTTGTAAGTAAAAGTTGTATAATAATTAAAGTAAGCCTTTGCTTGCAAAGCAGATTGGGCGGTTTGCCCATGTACTTTGAAAGGACTCCACCTATGGTACCGCATGTAGGTCTAGAAGCGTACCTCGTAGAGCGCTATATGGCGTTTTTGCGAATCGTTGGCAATGTCAGCGAAGCGATTACGACCGTTCAGATTCGAATGGATGAGCGACCACGTGCAGCGAAGTCACTGATGAAGCGAATCACAAGGAGGAACAAATGAGAAAGTGTGCAGGATTCATGTTCAATGGCGTGATGATCATCGGGTCGATTACGACACTTGTTGCCCGAGGCTTCGTCGAGCACCCTGTCGAAGAGTACAGGCATCAGCGTAAGCACGGCTTCCTGAACGCCAGCTTCTGGAAATCCTAACCACCTCGACGGCGGGGAAGTGTAAATTTATTTTGCACCTCCCCGCCACTTTTTTTAATGACCCGGAAGGGTCTTTTATATTGCAATTTTTTATTATTTATGTTAAAATAAATAAAAGTGATAAACAAATGATATTTGAAAGAGAATATAATAATAACTAGGTGAGATATGGCTGAAATTACGACGAATAACAGCGGAAACGAATACAGGACCTCTGAAGAGAGGGATGCTGTTAATGGGCGCCTAAAGGCAGAAGGTGGTGAATGGACGTCGATGCCGCCGGACTACACTACGTTTTCTCGTGATCTGATGTTTCGTAAGCTCGATGAAGTTCATAAAGTTGTCAACGAAGAGACCGATGCCGACAAGGCAGAGATTGACGAAGCCTACGAACAAAGCGCTCGCTTTTTAGATAAATCATTTGACATGTATCTCGGTGAAAAGGCGCTCGATCTTTCAATAGCGCGAGCGTTTGTTGTGCCTATGCGGTCAGATCGAGCGAATGAAAGTTATGCTAGCGAATCGATCCCATTCATGCCGTTATTGGATCCGAACAGGTTTGCAGTTGGCTCAGAGATTCGCATGCGAGCCATCTACGGGCTACCTCCAACCGTACTAGACACGTATACCAAGAGTGATCGTAAAGGTGAGGCAGGTGCGCTGGTACTTGCGCCACTGTACAACGACATGGAGCATGACATCCGACAGGATAAATATAATTATGAGCAACGGATACGTCTACTAGAAGTTGGCGGTCATGTTTTGCGTCATACGGTTGATTTCGCACACAAGCAGCTAGGCGCACGAGTAATCGGACTTGGCGCAACCTTACCTAAGATTACAGGTTTTGGCAATGTGCTACGTAGCATGGAAGGTATGGGCAATTTGATTACGACGACAGGGCACGGCGGAACCGTCTATATGATCGTAGAAACTGCTCGCAAAATCATGGAGGAGACATCGATTGTCTCTGAAGGCAAGATCGGCGTCATCGGCGGCGCGGGTTCTATAGGCTGGGCAAGTACTATAGCCACTTTGGAAATGATTAAAGATCACAAAATTTATAGTTTCGATACAAGAGACACGCGGCTACACGGCATGGTGGCAAAATCACATAAGGAAAATGAAATTAGCGTCCTTGGCAGCATAGCTGATGTTTTGTGCGATACGAATATCATCATAACTGCTGTGACGGGCCGTATTGACTTGGATGACCCGCAATTCGACGGTATTGATTTGACTGGCAAAGTCATCATTGACGACAGTCAGCCTGGTTGTTTTGACATGGCTCAAGTTGAGGCGCGAGGTGGCAAGTTAGTATGGGTCGTTGGAGAAGATGGCAGCGACACTGGTTTCATGACTCGCGATGGTTATCATACTAACGGCATACCATACAATTACGGAGATCGATCTGGTCTTTGGGGCTCGGCATCTGAGTTTGCATGTGGGCAGGAAGCGGCTGTCATCGCAAAGTATGCCGCGTACGACAGGGCAATACACGACCCCGTCACGCCAAACAATGTACGTGAGGTTGGTAAGTACCTTCAAAGGTCAGGTGCACGCGTAGCGCCGTTCCAGGCTTTCGGACAACGTGTACATATCGACTAGAATCTGATTAAATGGTCATAAGCGTAAGCGGCTTATGATCATATGTATTCACTGCGTATAGCTATCCTCTCAATTGTAGTCATCATTAACTTGGTGGTGGTTTGGATTGTCGCGTCACAAAGTTGGCGCTTAAAGATTAATCGCTACTTTGTATTCGGTGTTGTATGTGTCATATTATGGGCTCTTGGGGCGATATTACTGATAGCCGGCACGACGACAGATTTAGTTTCCATAGGTCGAGTGCTGTTTTTAATCGCACCGATGTATACGATATTTTTCTTATCGATGTTCGCGGCGGTCTTTCCCGCCGACAAGGGCGTGTCGCTTACGGTAGTTAATCTATTTCTGGGTATTTTGACCGCCGTATTTTCCATCTATATTCTGATAGATCCAACGCAATTAGTCCCTACGTCGTTGCTCCGCGCTGGTAATAATCATTTTGTTGTTAACCCGTACTGGTATACGGTCTATACGGTTTATTTTAATCTCGCGTTTCTTATAACATTCGGTGAATTTTTCCGTAATATGCGGAGATCGAAGCGACATTATCTGCGACAACAGGCGCTCTACGTATTTACAGGTACGTTCGTGTCTGCGGTTCTTGCGCTTGTGACAAACTTGATGCTGCCAGTATTTGGTATTGGCGACTTCATATGGCTAGGTCCATCGTGGACATTGTTTTACGTTTTGACCGTTAGTATTTCTATAGTCAAGCATCAATTGTTTGACATTAAGTTAGCGGCTGTTCGCAGTATTGCGTACGTTAGCGTCTTGCTAACGCTGTCGTTGGTGTATTACGTTATCGCGTATGTCACCTCAGTTTTTGTCATTGGTGCTCAAACGACAAACGCCATTAGTTTGAGCCCTGTCAATATCATGCTGGCATTAGTACTGGCCTTTTTGTTCCAGCCCGTTAAGCACTTTTTTGACAAGCTGACAGACAACATATTTTATCGTGACAACTATAGGAGCGAGGAGTTTTTTGCATCGCTGAGCTTGCTGCTAACGTCGACGACCGAGTTGAGAGGTCTACTTGAGAGAGCGTCAAGGCAATTGGTGACGACATTTAAGGCCGATCAGGCGTTGTTTTCCCTCACTTACAAAAATGAGATTGAGCATCACATGTCTGCCGGTACGCACGGTCACGCACAACTGCCCGTACATGACACTAAATTGCTTGACGAGTACGTAAGCACGACCAATGAAAGCATCTTTTTGACTGGATTGCTCGATGACGAGTCGAAACTAAGACGCATGCTTGTGAGCCACAAGGTTGCGCTTGTCATGCCGCTGCGTCAGGCGGAAAAAATTATTGGGTATGTTTTGCTTGGCGAACGTTTAAGCGGTAACTACACTCGGCGAGACCTGAACGTGCTATTGGCGATTAGTAATGAATTAGTCATTGCTATCCAAAACGCCCTGTCGCTTCACGAAGTGAAGGAGCTAAACGCGACATTGCAACAGCGTATTAATGTGGCAACCAAGGAGCTTCGCTCGAGCAACGCACAGTTGAAGCACATAGATGAAGTAAAAGATGAATTCATGAGCATGGCATCGCATCAGCTGCGAACGCCACTTACTAGCGTTAAGGGCTACTTGAGTATGGTGATTGAAGGTGACGCTGGTAATATAACTTTGCAGCAACAAAAATTGCTCATGGAGGCGTTTAAAAGTAGTGAACGTATGGTGGGGTTGATTAATGACTTTTTGAACGTGTCTCGTCTGCAGACTGGTCGATTTATCATCGATAAAGTTGGCTTTGACTTAGGCACGGTCGTTAAGCAAGAAGTATTCGACCTGAATCTGATTGCAAGAACTCATGGTATAAAGCTACGACTTAACTCAACGAAACAGCCGTTGCCGATCGTGGCCGACGAGTCGAAGGTTCGTCAGGTTATCATGAACTATATCGACAATGCAATCTATTATTCACATATAAATAGCACAGTGGTCATTAACCTGGAAAAGGTGGGTGAAACTGCAGCGTTGACGGTTGTCGACACGGGAATTGGTGTACCAAAGGACGAGCAGGAGCGATTGTTTAACAAGTTTTTCCGCGCCAAAAATGCCCGCAAGGCACGCCCGGATGGTACGGGAGTAGGTCTCTACCTTGCTAGGCGTGTCATATCTGCACATGGCGGTGAGATTATCTTTAGCTCTCAAGAAGGCAAGGGGAGTACGTTTGGCTTCCGTATACCTTTAAGCAAAACGCCTATAAAGAACGCGCAAACTGAAACCAAGCTCGAAACGGAGCAGGCGGCTCTTACCGAGGCCAAATAATACTGATAAGTCCGATAACAACGAGTAGGGCGGCAAGCACTATACCGATAATTGGTAATAGTGGCTTGATTGATTGGCGATGATCAACCCACCACTGGTGAGCGGGATGTCGTTTAACGGCGCTAACTTTTAAAATCGTTGGACGAGTTTCAGCAGTACTACCTTTGTATTTCTTGTTGCGTTTCTTTTTATTGCTCATATCTTACTTTAGTATAATACGAATAATTCATTACAAACAAATAACCCCCGTATTAATACGGGGGTTATTTGGGAGATTTTCGAGAGCCCACACTACTCGATTGGGAGCGGTCAGGCTTGTACTAGCGTCGTAGCAGATTTCGTACACGCGCGCTGGTAGCGGCGTATGCGAGGCCGGCAGTCGTGGCGCCAAGACCGATAAAGGTCATGATGCCAGCGCTTGGGCCGGTTTGTGGTAGTACGGTTGGAACGTCTTGGCAAGGTTTAGTAACTACTACGTCAGCAGTTGCTTCCTTGTACAAGTCGTTGTTTACCGTTACGCGAACCTTGTTGGTATACGTTTTTGTACCACAGACGAGTGAGCCGCTATCGACTTTCGCCTTGAATTTAACATATGCGTTAGCATTGTCAGCATAGTTGCCAACATTTACGCCAGTGCCGTTTGTCAGGTTATTTGACAGAGTCAACGGGCTTGTGTTTGCAGCATTTGTCAACTGAGTCGAACCTGGTACGTAGGTGATGCCTTTTGGCAACGTATCTTGGAACCAGACGTTGTCTTGCTCTTCACCGCTAGTATTTTGGTATCCGAGCAAATAGTCGACTGTGTCGCCAGGTTTAACATTAACTGAACTGTGCCAGCCAGTTGTGCCATCTTTGCGGACTTGCTTGGTAACGTTGAAGTTCGCAGCGAACTGTGGCGTTACGTTGAAGCTCAGATAGCCGGCATATTGCATACAACCAGGGATGTTGCCATCAAGTTTGTCATAGCCGAGCAGGGCGCCAGCACTAGTGAAGACGCTTTCTGAAATTGGTGTACCGTTGGCGCCGAAGTAGTTGTTTTCATACTTTAGCGAGTTTGGTACGTATGCCAAGTTGAAGTTCTGGCTATTGCTAAAAGTAGCGTCATCATAAACTTCGGTTGGCGTAGCGTTGCTTGAATCAATGAAACCATCGACTCGAATTGATTTGCCGGTGGTAGTTGGCAAGTTGAACTTTGCGGTTACGTTCTGGGCAACCAAGTTGAGGTTGCTTGCTGCGTTGTTGTGGACATACATACGAACTGTGTATGTTTTGCCCGGCTGAACTGTCATGTTGTCAGTCCAGGTGTTGGTAGTACCCGCTTCGCGGATACCAACGAAATCTCGCTCGTCACCGATATTTGGGTTGTCGGTGATAGAGTTGAACGTCACGTGGTCAGAAGGGTTCTGAATTGTGAACGTTGGGCGGCTTGGCCCCCATGCTAAAAGCACGGCAGGTACCAAAACGACACCAGCAACTGTTGCTACAAGAGCGACGAGTCGTGGTGAACGCTTAATGGCGTTAAAAACTGCTTTCATACATTCTCCTATCTAGCACCCACCTGCCAGAATTAATAATTAAAAAAATTGTAATGCTACGAAGCTAATTGTTAAGGCGCTACAGAGCTACCTTGATATCTATCAGTCGAAGCGAATTTCAAGCAGCTGCCATGATTTGTTGTATGTTTTTTCGTGACAAGGTGGATCTGAATGATCCATCGCGAAGCGAAAAACAGACAACAAGTGGCAGACCTTGGGATTGAGCCGATTGATAGATGTTAAGTAGCTCTAAAATCAGATCATTACAAACTATGTAGGGGATAACTCCGAGGAGCTATCTGTCACCGTGAGCAAAGCTCGAACAGGAGATAGCTCCCCGGTGAAGTATGAAAAAAGTGAGTGACCCAGCCCAGGCGGGCGCATTGACCGAAGTCGTTGCGCCCGCCTGGACATGGGTTAACTGGGCGGGGCTACTGTGCCGGTTATCACTGTTGAAGTGGTAACCGTACCTGACGAATTAACGTGAGGAACAGTAGTTGTTCCCGCTCCCGTACCATTGACGCCCGGTTCCGGCGGCGGTGCCTGTACCGGAGTACTGACATGTGTCGGCGCGGAAGGACCTGGCGCTACCGTTGGTGGCGGCGGGTTTACCCGTGGTGTTGACGGCGGATGAGTCATCTGCTCGGGTGGCACATACGTGCCGGGCCCGGGCTGATCATTCGGACCGCCGCCTTGGGGCGCGTTGCCTTGCGGGTACGGATCCAGTGATGGAACCTTTGGTGCGAGCGTCGGAGGCGGTGTCGTCGTCGGCGGCGGTGTCGTCGTCGGAGGCGGTGTCGTCGTCGGCGGCGGCGTTGTCTCCGTTGTCGGAGGCGGTGTCGTCGGTGGTACCGTCGTCGGCGGCGGTGCCACAGGCGGTGGAACCGTCGTTACCGGCGGCATGCTTGGAATCGGTGCTCCGGGTGTGACGATGTTGCCACATTCCAGACGAACCCAATGCTCTCCGATGGGATTACCAGCTGCGTCTTGGTAGGTAACGCGCACGCCCGTGCCCGCCGGAATAGCGCCGTTTTGTGTAAACGCCGCACCGTTTGCAACGGCTCCGGTGTTTACGCCGCTTGCCGGAAGGCTGTCATGCGTGAGCGTTGTCACGTTCCACAGCACAATCCACTTGTTGTACGCTGCCACTCCGTCGGGCGTGAAGCACTTCCCATTTTCGATTGGCGCAATTTGCGTCACGTCATCGATGGGTGTTGCTTTGCCTAACGGCGAGGCGTTGTAGTACAGCTGGAAAATGCGAGGATCCTGCTTTGCTCCTTGTGCCACTTGCTGGCGCATCTCCTCCGTTTTAGGCGAAAGGCCATTGGAAAAGACGTTGTTGGAGAAGTTCGGATCCAGTTGCACGGTAAAACCACCGCACGCGGCATCTTGCACGACCGTTGTGGGGCCGGTGTTTGTCGACGTGGATAGATTATCGTTGTTGCTTCGAACGAGTACGCTGATTGCGAACACAAACAGCAACACAGCGACAAGCGCTGCGACTGCAGGCCACATCCAGCTTCGTTGCTGGACTTCAGGCGTCTCGTCATCGAGGAAATTAGGCTCGACGCCATCGTTTTCGACGACTTCGTCGCTTTCGTTTTCACTCATGTTCTTGCTCCTACCTCCCTCTCCGAGGGCTCAGAGTGGCGGAATTGCCAGTTGTGATACCCCCGGGTTTGGGACACCGTTTTGATGACGATAATTATCATCAAAACGGTGCCCCAAAAGGTAAGTGAGCAAGATTCATACTTCATGCTGCCGTGGCAGCGCTACCGATACAACGCATTGCGTCGGTGGCGCTGCCAAGCAGCACCCTACCCCTGTTAGAGGTAGGTGTAAACATAAACTGTAATGATCTGATTTGTTAAGCGTCCACCTCTGCAGAGTGAGTCTCCAGCTCATCGCAGTTGTCTCTGTTAGATTATCACAAAACTTAAAAAAAGTCAATGTCTATGAAATAAAATTGCCATAAACACAATTATAAAATACAGAGATTAAATTGAGAGATTGCATAACAGGGGTGGACAAAACGTTTTAGCTCTGGTATAGTGGGCGAAGTTGAGGTTTTAAAAAGCCATAATAGGTGTTAAAAATCTCACAAGACGAGAGAAGTCGGATATCCGATGTACTTTACAAGAAAAGAATATGGTCTCCATTTGATCTAAAGATCAAATTGCGCCCAAATTCCTCGGGAAATGGTCGAAAATGCAAGTCATTTTCGCTTCATTTCACTCAGAATTTGGTCTCATCGTCTAACGGTTAGGACACCAGGTTTTCATCCTGGCAATCCGGGTTCGATTCCCGGTGAGATCACCAGAGAAAATACCCCACTTCGGTGGGGTATTTTCTCTGGTGCCTCCCGCGGGGCCGAACCCGGATTGGAAGCCGTGTAACGGCGCAATCCGGAGTTCGACCACTGTCACAATCTATTGATTTGACAGGGGTTAGCCGATGTTCGCCGCTAGAATAGTGAGAACATCGAAGCGTCGTCCCGGTGAGATTATTAAAGCGCGAAGCATTTTCTTGAGCGAATGAACGAAGGAGCGGAGTGAAACGGAGCGATGTCCCGGCATACGTTAAAAACCACACTGTATTCCACTTATGCTTTTTATACCACCTCACTACGGTTATACTCCTCATATCCGACTCCAACAACATAAAAGGTGGAATATGACAAGGAAAAGGATGTACTTTGCAGGTTTTGGTGCGCTATCGCTGCTTCTCGTTGGATGCGGCGGCGGCGCCAGTACCCCGCCCATGGGAACGATTGGTGCGCCGACTCTTACATCGATAGCACCGACGACACCAACAATAACCGTGCTGGTCCCGAAGCCACCTCCGTTTGTACCAAAGTTTTATCCGCCAGCCACCACTGCTAACACGATGGTTCCACGGCCGACACACTGCGTACAAGACGGCGTGGGCACGCAAGGCTGGAATACTGAACCCGATGACAGTGGCGATATACATCCGACGTTTCTCGGTCCGTTGGCTCCGCCGTCGGCAAGCACTGGTTCTTGTTTCGACAAGCTGGCATTTACTGTTAGCACGGGCGCTGGCGTTGAGTTTAGTGCCGAATACGTGCCCGTCGTGCATGCTGATGGATCAGGTTTACCTGTAACGGACATCAAGGGCGTTGTGTTTATCCAGTTGGTCATCAAGGCACATATGCTAAGGGACGAGCAGGGTAATCCGCTGTATGATTCGGCCGACTATAACATGCCGAATGTCCAAGGTTATGGGAATCTTCGGGAATTGAGATTGGTAACGCCAGACTACGAAGGCTACACCACTTTTGGTATCGGTTTAGACGCCAAAACGCCCTTCGCAGTCGAGTCGCACACAGTCGGAGGTGAAAAGACCGAAATCGACGCGTATATCACCCGCCCGTAGTGGTAGCGGAGTAATACACGAAGGCCCCTGTCTGAACGGTAGCATCGTTCAGACAGGGGCCGCTTCTATTTAACAGATAAGATTATGGTATAATGGCCCCATATGACAGTACAGTTTAAAAGAACAAAAATATTAGCATCGGTCGGTCCACCGATTAATAGCCCAGAAATGATAGAAAAAATGATATCTGCCGGCGTGAACGGTTTCCGATTGAATTTTAGTCACGCCAAATATGAAGAGTGTGACACGATCATCCCTACCATAAGAGAAGTAAGTGCAAGAAAAGGTAAGCCTGTTGCTATTTTGCAGGATCTTCAGGGACCAAAAATTCGCTTGGGTAATTTACAGCAGAATGTAGAAGTAAAAACAGGCGACGAACTGACGTTGCGACATGGCGCCGAGCACGACGGCGACCACTTGATACCAGTTCAATATAACTTGGCCGAAAAGGTAAAAGAAGGTGAGCCGCTCTATATTTTTGACGGCAAGATCCGAACTACTGTAACGAGCGTAGCGGATGAAAATACGATTGTAGTGAGAGTCGAGAACGACGGCGTGTTGATGAGTCGTAAAGGCATCAATTTACCCGACACTGACTTTGCCGGAGACATTTTGACTCACAAAGACTTAGAAGATATCGAATACGGTGCCGCCAAAGACATTGATTACGTGGCATTGAGCTTCGTGCAGTCGGCAGAAGATATACATAATTTGCGTCAAATATTATTAAGTCACGGCTCGACGGCACAAATCATTGCCAAGATTGAGACTAAGGCGGCCGTTCGAGAAGGCGTGCTCGAAGATATAGTCAAAGCAAGTGATGGCGTTATGGTCGCACGTGGTGATTTAGCCGTAGAAGCGGGTACGGAAGTAGTGCCAATCGTTCAGCGTCGAATCATTGCCCTCTGCCGCAAGTATGACAAATTATCAATCGTCGCGACGCAGATGCTTGCTAGCATGGTTGACTCCCCTGAGCCAACCCGCGCCGAAGTGAGCGACGTGGCAACCGCGGTTATATTGGGTGCCGACACGGTGATGCTCAGCGATGAAACTGCCAATGGCCGCTACCCTGTTGAATCCGTAGCAGCTATGAAAAAAGTGATTCTGTACACCCAAGACAATGCCTTGGTGGCGCCTATTGTAGACGTACTGAAGGGTAAAAAGTCTGCCCGTGATGCAATCAGTGTGGCCGCAGTAAGTTTGGCAGATCAGCTTGGTGCGTCTGTGATTGTTGCTGAAACAAAATCTGGAGCGACAGCGGCACACATCGCGGCAAATCGTCCAAATTTGCCGATTTTTAGCGTTACGAGTGAGCCTCGAGCCGCTCAGCAATTGGCACTGAGTTATGCAAACAAATCTTTTATTCGTCCTGACGGCGAAAGGGCCGGTTTTAAGCTAGTCAAAGAACTGAAAGATGAAGGCTTTTTCGGTGACGAATCACCAATAACGGTCGTTATCGTGAGTGGGCGACAGCCAGGACTTATTGGTGGAACGGACACAATTAGAGTTCGTGTGCTAGAATAGACCTAATTAATAGAAAGGGTGGCGAAGGTGGGATTCTTCAAAAAGACGATTCGTGACGTACCGCTGGAGGGTAAGCGGGTGTTGGTGCGTGTAGACTATAATGTTCCTCTTAAAGACGGCAAGGTGAGTGATGACTTGCGAATCCGAGCCAGCCTACCCACGCTGCAATATTTGTTAGACCAAGGCTGCTCTTTGGTTCTGATGAGTCATCTAGGCCGACCCGAGGGGCACGATATGCAGTTTAGTATGGAGCCAGCAGCGGTACGACTAAGCGAACTTATAGGGCAAGAAGTGTTGTTTGTCGACGATATCGTCGGCGACGCCGCCTACCAGAAGGTGAATAAGGCGCCGGCTAAGAGCATTGTCATGTTGCAAAATCTTCGTTTTGACCCCCGAGAAGAGGAAGACGACGACGACTTTGCAAAGGGGATTGCTCATGTGGCACAGGCGGATTAT
Organism: Candidatus Nomurabacteria bacterium; assembly: GCA_023898645.1. NCBI lineage: Bacteria > Candidatus Nomuraibacteriota > Candidatus Nomurabacteria bacterium. The sequence goes on from CP060232.1 coordinate 312,898, forward strand.
TTTGTGCAAGATGGTTTTGGCGTTGTTCACAGGGCGCACGCTAGTACGCATGCGATCACATTGCAGCTTCCGAGCGTGTCCGGACTGCTACTCGAAAGGGAATACGTCACAATTACTCAGGCTATGGAAAATCCTAAACGACCGTTTGTATCCGTTCTTGGTGGCGCCAAGGTAAGCGACAAGGTTCAAGTAGTTGAACGATTTGTTAAACTTGCCGATTCTGTGCTGATCGGCGGGGCGATGGCGAATACTTTTTTGGCGTATAAAGGCGTTGATATGGGAGCTAGCAAAGTTGAGGCCGACCAAAAGGAAACTCTTGACGGCGTGTATACTGCCGTACGCGAAAAAGCCGGTGAAAAAGCAGACGACTTTCTGATATTGCCAACTGATGTTGCCGTGGCAACAGAGATAAATGACACAGTTCCTCGAAAGGAGTGTGAAGTTAGTCAGATAAAGCCAGAAGAAAAAGCGTTTGACATCGGACCACAGACAATCGAGAGATTCTGTAGCGTAGTAGAAAACGCTGGTACGGTAATTTGGAACGGACCGCTCGGTATGTCAGAGTTTTCTAATTTTGCACATGGTTCAGCCCGGCTTGCTTTGTCGCTAGCGACGCACCCTAACGTCACTTCAATCGTTGGAGGTGGAGATACGGCCGATTTCGTATTGAAGTGGGATAGCAAAAAAGGCGGTAGTTTTACCCACGTTTCAACCGGTGGAGGCGCGAGCCTTGATCTGATGGCTGGCAAAAAATTACCTGGCGTCGAATGCCTACTCGACGCATAAAAGAAAATAGAGTAAACTAATTGCAGAAAGCGTAAGCGGTATGTCAACCACCAAAAAACTTATCGTCGGTAACTGGAAAATGAACATGAACGTTCATGATGCCAGCATGTTCGTACACAAGCTCTCGCAGAGAGTATCTGTTCATCGTGACGTAGAAGTGGTCATAGCTCCTACGTTCCTTGCTTTGCAGCCGCTTAGCCTACAGGTTGATCGTCGGCAGTTCAAACTGGCGGCTCAGAATTTTTATTGGCGCGATAGTGGAGCGTTTACAGGTGAAGTGTCTGCGGTGCAGCTTCGAGGGCTAGTCGACTACGCTATCGTCGGTCACAGTGAGCGTCGCCATATATTTCATGAACACGACAAAGATATTCGCAGCAAGGTTCAATCTGCAATTAGAAACGGCATCAAGCCGATCCTTTGTGTCGGTGAAACTGCGCATCAAAGAACTGTTGGCGAAACGGCCGATGTCATCCACGACCAATTACTGGGCGGCTTGGCAAATGTTACCAGTGAGGAATTTAGTCACATTACAGTCGCATACGAACCAGTCTGGGCCATTGGCACAGGAGTTAATGCTTTGCCTGAAGATGCTAAAAAAGCCGCGCGTGCCATACGACGTCAAATTACTCATCTGTACGGTGAAAAGGCGGCAAGCGAATTGCGTGTACTTTATGGCGGTAGTGTGAAATCAAATAATGCGTCGGCATACCTCAAAACAGACGGTGTGGACGGATTACTTGTGGGCGGCGCTAGTTTGTTGGTAGAGGAATTTGAAGCAATCGTCGCTGCTGCGCACGGAATAGAGGACGAGCAATGAGCGATATTGATTTTGACGAGCTAGACAAAGCTGTTAATTCTTTGATGGGTAAAGCACCTGTACAAAAGGACGACGTAAATCCGCAAAATACGTTGTCTATCAGTTCTACGCTGCAGTCAGATCAAAAGCCAGCATACGACGCTCTTAATAAAGTAGTCGAAGAAATCGGCAGTGAATCGCTTGAAACTAATAGCGGACAATCCGCTGCTGGTAATTTGAGTGTTGATGGCGATACGGCACGCGTCATTAAGCTAGACCAAGAGAAGCTAGATGCGGCCGAAAAAGCAGGTGTGATTCCTTCTATAATGGACAAACCCGCGGCGCCTGTTGCTAAACGACCTAGCAGTGGACGATTCATGGATGTTGTGCATCCGTCTGCAGATATGCGATCAGCTCCACCGACATCAGAGTCTACACCGCCGCGACTTGTTGGTCCGGTACCGCCAGCACCGACTACCCCGGCTACACCAGCACCGACCGCTCCAGTAACCACTGTGCCATCGGCAGCCCAAGAACTTGTATCGGCATCTCCTTTTCTGACGGACGCGAAAGTAGAAAAGCGTCCACTTGGTGGTGAACCACCGACGGGCGGCCCAGTCGTTGCTGATAGCGCTACTACTAGTGAACAGGGTGGTTTGGTTGATGCTGGAGACGAAAATTCTCCTGAGAATACAGGCGCAGATCAGCAACAGACGCTAAACGCCGAGGATTTTAGTTCCGAGACTGATAATCAAGATCTGCAACTACAGAATATTGAGTCAGCTTTTGATACATCATCACATCAAGCACTTCAGTCTTTGGAGTCTGGAGATGCTGGAGACGTACCGGACGATACACTTACTTCGACTAAAGCTGCGCCAGTAGCTGCAACTCAGTCACTTTCACATCCGCCGAAACAGAAATCAGGCTGGGGCATTGTCATTATCATTGCAGTCATTATTGTTCTCTCAATAGCAGTTGCCGGTGCTGCTTACTTTTTCGTCATCAAGCCTTAGCGGCATCCTGTATACTAGATAGGAATGAAAAATATCCTTGAGGGTCTTAATGAGGCACAGACTGCCGCTGTGCGTCAAACGTCTGGACCGTTGTTGATTTTGGCAGGCGCTGGCAGTGGCAAGACAAAGACCGTGGCACATAGGATTGCGTATCTTATGCAGCATGAGTCGGTTTGGCAAAATGAAATTTTGGCGGTTACGTTTACCAACAAGGCGGCTCGTGAGTTGCGCGAGAGGGTATGGAAGTTAACTGATGGCAAAAGCGGAGAAGTTCCACGTTCCTATATGCCATGGATGGGGACGTTCCATGGTATATGTGTACGGTTATTGCGGCAGGATGGCGCGGCAATTAAGGTTGCGCCGAATTATGTTATATATGACGAAGATGATCGCCAGGGTTTGATTAAACAAGCCATGAAACAGCTGTCTATAGATGCACAACAAATCAAGCCGAGAGCAGTTAGTAGTATCATCTCAAACGCAAAGAATGAGCTCAAGACTCCCGAAGACATGGAGTCGTCGGCAAATTATCCGAATGCCCGTAATATAGCTAAGATATATGCAAGTTACGAACGGTTGCGAAAAGCTGCCGGAGCACTCGATTTTGATGATTTACTTATAGAAACAGTTCGACTTTTGCGTGATTACCCAGACATTCGCAAGAAATGGCAGCAGCAATTCAAATACATTTTTATCGACGAATATCAGGATACAAATGCTGCGCAGTACGCCATCGTTAAATATTTAGTGGGTAAAGACCAAAATATTTGTGTCGTAGGTGACGACTGGCAATCAATCTACAGTTGGCGTGGTGCTGATTTTACAAATATTTTGAATTTTGAGCGAGATTATCCATCGACGACGGTTATTAAACTAGAACAAAACTATCGTTCAACTAGCGCGATACTCAGTGCCGCTCAAACTGTCATTAGTAAAAACAAGGTTCGAACCGACAAGGAGCTATGGACGGACAAGGGCGAAGGTGCGCCGGTTGAGGTGCACGCGACGTACGATGAAACCGAGGAGGCGAGTCTAGTTGCTGGACGGATTGCGACGCATGTGAGCATGGGTGCGCGCCGATACAACGACTTCGCAGTACTGTATCGCATGAACGCACAATCAGCGGCGCTAGAAAGGGCGTTTCGCTTGCAACGTATTCCCTATCAACTGATAGGCGGCGTGCGATTTTATGACCGCAAAGAGATTAAAGATATCATCGCTTATCTACGTATCATTTATCAGTCAAATGATCGTTTGAGTTTCAGTAGGATCGTCAATGTACCGACACGTGGCATCGGTGCGACGAGTCTCGAGCGGTTTCTGATATGGCAGAGCAAGACAGGTATGGACATCATTGATGCGCTTTATCACGTCCATGAGGCCGACGGGCTGACGCCAAGAGCCAAGACTGCGCTTGGAGTACTTGGTTCACGCCTGCGTGAATTGCAGTTGATGGTACAGGAAGAAGCGGCGCCAGCCGACATCATCGAGCGTCTTATCAAGGTCACAAACTATCGTGATTATTTGCAAGATGGTACTCCGCAGGCCGAGGAACGCGAAGAAAACATAGGTTCATTAATCTCGGACGTAAAAGTGTTTGCAAGTTTGTCTGAATTTCTAGAAGAAGCAGCGTTGATTTCAAGTGCAGATAGTGCCGCAGATGGAGATAAAGTAACACTAATGACACTTCACGCGGCTAAGGGTTTGGAATTTCCAGTCGTGTTTATGGTGGGCATGGAGGAAGGAATCTTTCCTCATAGCAGAGTTTACGATGCTGGTCCTGCCGAGCTCGAAGAAGAGCGCCGATTGTGTTACGTGGGTATGACGCGAGCTCGCGAGGAATTGCATTTAACGTATGCTCGTGCGCGACTACAGTTTGGTCAACGTACTTATAATGATGTCTCGCGTTTTATAGGTGATATGGGCGACCAAGTGGCAGCGATTGAACAACCAGTGTTTGGCATAGACCGCGAGTACGACGAATTTATGAGTGACGCACTACCGTTTGAAGTTGGCGATCGTGTACGTGCAGCGGCGTTCGGAGACGGTGAGATCATTGATGTTGACGGCTTGGCGGTGACGATTCGTTTTGATCGCGGCGGCACAAAAAAGCTAAATGCCGAGTATGCACGGTTAGAAAAGTTGTGAAGCATCGACGTCGCGTATATTTGATGGCCGGTCTAGTTGTTAGTCCGTTTGCAGTTATCGGTTTACGGCTTTACACCAAAGTGACAAGACGCCCGCGCGTTCGTGTGTTGGTGACGAATGAAAAAGACGAAGTTTTGTTGCTTCGTGGTGTCATCGCGAAGGGGAGACGGTGGAGCCTTCCGGGTGGTGGAGTGAATCGCAGGGAGTCATTGCCGGCTGCGGCTCAGCGTGAATTATACGAAGAGACAGGTATAGACGTAGCGACGTCTAAGTTGCGTCACCTCAGGACGGTGCCTAGGGCTGAGCTCAATCTTCCGTTTGACGCGCCAGTTTTTCATGTAAAGGTTAAACGAGCTGATTTACCCGACACACCCCATAACCCAAGAGAAATAGCACATGTTGCGTGGTTTCGCACAGACGACCTGCCTAAACACGTGTCTGCTCTTGCCCTTGAGATTATTGCTAAATATCATACATAACTAGTGTAAAAAATTGCTCATTTTTGCCTGCTCCAGTACAATGGAGTGAGCCCGTTGCGTGGGTTTTTATACATGAACATGCATTTAATCACTCTAAAACGCCGGCTCTTCTTGGTAGGGGCATGCTTTATTGTAGCTGGAGGATTTTTTGCCAGCCACGCAAACGCAGCGACAACTGATTCTGCTCAGAACGGTCGTTTGATTACTATCCATGATCGCGGTGAAACGAGAGTTATTTTGACGCATGCGCAAACTGTTCGTGATGCACTTGCCGACGCGCATATACCGGTTGTTAGCCAAGACACCGTTGAGCCGAATCTTGGTGATCGGCTTGTCGCGACTGACTATACGGTCAATATCTATCGTGCTCGACCGGTCATCGTCGTCGATGGAGCAGTTCGCGCAAAAATTATGACAGCCGCACAGACACCTGAGGGAATTACGGGTGCGGCCGGTATTATCCTTAACGACGAAGATCGTACTACGCTAACTTCAAGTAACGACATTGTTTCTGACGGCGCTGGTGATGTACTGACAATAGATCGTGCTACCATGTTTACTCTAAAGCTCTACGGCACTGAAATTACAGCGTATAGCCACGAGGCGACCGTAGGAGAGATGCTAAAGCAAAAAGGAATTGAGCTAGCGCCAAGTGATGATATGTCTGTGCCTCAAGATGCACCTTTGGTCAGTGGAATGAAAATAGAAATTTGGCGAGATGGTATACAGACAGCTACAGCTAAAGAGGTGATTGCTTTCCCTGTGCGAGAGGTGCAAGATTTTGATCATCCATTGGGCTATCACCAAGTCAAGACTCAAGGGGTCGACGGCCTAAGAAACGTGACATACGAAATCAACATGCGTGATGGAAAAGAGATAGGTCGTAAAGAAATTCAAAGCATCATATTAAAGCAGCCAAAAGAACAAATTGAGATTGTCGGTGCAGCTCCGCCTCCTGGTTCTCACCAAGATTGGATGGCTGCTGCCGGTATAGCTTCGAGTGATTATGGATTTGTTAGCTATATCGTTGATCACGAAAATCGCAGCTGGAACCCATGCAAGATACAGGGCGGAGCGGTCGACTGCTCATTTAGCGGTGAGATTATGGTAGGGTACGGGTTAGTACAAGCAACACCTGGCAATAAAATGTCGAGTGCTGGAAGTGATTGGCAAACCAACCCTGTAACGCAGTTAAAGTGGGCATCGAGTTATGCGGTCGGACGATATGGTAGTTGGAAGAATGCATATATATTCTGGCTTGAGAACAACCACTGGTAAAATAATAATTATGACAGCTCCGAATAAATCTCTTGGGCAGCATTGGCTACATGATCGCGATGTACTCGCGCATATTGCTGATTGCGCAAACCTGACTCCTGATGATACCGTGCTCGAAATCGGTCCCGGCTTAGGTACGTTGACATCTGAACTGTTGCGACGAGCTGGCAAAGTCATTGCCGTTGAATTTGATGCGGAGTTGGCACGTAAACTCCCCGGCCAGTTTCCAGGCAAGAACTTAGAGGTCGTTCATTCCGACATCTTGTCATTTGATCTGAGCAAGCTACCTGCCGGATACAAGGTAGTGGCTAACGTGCCCTATTACATTACGAGCAAAATCGTACAGCTACTTATGACGGCAGACAATAAGCCTGCCAATGCGGTGTTGCTCGTACAAAAAGAAGTCGCCGAGCGGCTGGCGGCCAAGCAGGGAGATATGAGTATTCTGGCAATTAGCGCACAGGTTTTTGCCGAGGTGAGTTTGGGTGATGTCGTTCCAGCGGCGCTGTTCACCCCGCCGCCGAAAGTCGACAGCCGAGTCGTGGTACTGGAGACGCACTCGCAGCCACTCGTTAATTCCGAAGATGAAAAAGCGTTTTTCCGCGTGGTTAAAGCTGGCTTTTCCGCAAAGCGCAAAAAACTTCGCTCGTCGCTGTCCGGTGGGCTTGGTATTTCAAAGCAAGAAGTCGAGGAGATGCTTACAAAAGCTGACATATCGCCTGATGCTCGTGCCGAAGATTTATCAATTAGTGACTGGCTCAAGCTTTTGTAAGTCTATCTGTTATAATTACCCCAATGGGAAAAAACTTATACATCACCACAGCTATACCGTACGTCAATGCAAAGCCGCATATTGGCAATGCACTTGATTATCTGATTGCCGACATCTGGGCAAGATACCAGACGCAAAACGGCAAAAAAGTTCGATTTCAGGTGGGCACCGATGAGCATGGTAATAAAATTGCCGCTAAGGCAGCGGAAGCTGGGCTCGAGCCAAAAGCCTACACCGATCAAATGGTCGTGAACTTCCAGGCGCTCATGCAAAAGGTTGGAGCACAGTATACCGACTTTGTTCGCACGACCGACGACCACCATGTGGCCGCCGTGCAGTGGATCTGGCAAAAGCTCGCACCATACATCTACAAAGGTAAGTACGAAGGCTGGTATTGCGTTGGCCACGAAGCCTTTTTTACGGACAAAGAAGTTCAGGCAAACAGCGGTACTTGCCCAGACCACCAGAAGCCGTACGAACGAGTAAGCGAAGAAAATTACTATCTAAAAACGAGTGCATTTACTGATAAGATTCGTGAAGCCATTGAAAAGGATAAATTGAAAATCGTTCCTGAATTTCGCAAACGAGAATTTTTGGAATTGATGAAAGACGGTCTGAAAGACGTAAGTATTAGTCGACCAAAAGGTAACCTGACATGGGGAATACCCGTACCGAACGATCCTAACCAAGTAATGTACGTATGGCTTGATGCGCTTGCAAATTACATCACGGTGCTTGGGTACCCCGACCAAGCAGAATGGGCAGAATACTGGCCAGCTGACGTACAAGTAATCGGCAAAGACATCTTGCGTTTCCATGCGGGTATTTGGCCGGCGATGTTGCTTGGTCTTGAAGTGCCGCTGCCAAAGTCACTGCTAGTGCACGGTTTCGTCAATGTTGGCGGAGCCAAGATGAGCAAGACGGTAGGCAACGTCGTAGATCCGATTGAAATTATCGATGGTTACGGTGTCGATGCTTTCCGCTACTTCTTTGCTCGTCACATACCTACGCAGGACGATGGCGATTTCACCTGGGAGAAATTTGAAACGGCTTATAATACAGAGCTTGGCAACGACCTCGGTAATTTAGTTCAACGTGTGGCAGCTATGATTACGCGTTATCAGGCTGGTGTCATCGGTGACGCGCCACAGGCTGAGCACGACATGTTGCCATACCGTGATGCTATGGACAGCTTGAATTTCAACGTAGCGCTCGATCACGTGTGGGAGAATGTCCGCAATCTTAATCAGTACCTTGAGAGAGTTAAGCCTTGGGAAGTTGCAAAAGACCGCGAAAAAGACAAGGATGTTGCAGAGCATCTTAGCGAAATTCTCTCTACTGCCGTCGGTACGTTGCTACAGATTGCCGATTTACTCGTGCCATTTATGCCGAACACTGCTAACTACATACACAAAACGTTTGAAACTGGCGTTGTTGTGCAACAAGAGGGTGTGCTTTATCCGAAAATCTACAAACACACACCAGATCCACACGCCCCAAAAGGAGCTTAAGTGTTGATTGATACTCATTGCCATATTCATGAGGCGGATTATCCACTTTCGGTTGACGATGTTTTAAAACGCGCAGCAGCGCAAGGCGTCGAAAAGATGATTTGCGTCGGTACGAGCGAGCAAAGTTCCGAGGACGCAATAAAGTTTGCCGCCGAACACGATAGTGTTTATGCGGCAGTCGGCGTGCACCCTCACGACTCCAAGGATGGTTGTACCAAAATTTCTGAGTTTGCCAAGCAAGGAGTTGTTGCTGTCGGTGAAATAGGTCTAGATTATTTTTATAATCATAGTTCGCGCGATGTTCAGATTGCGGCGCTTGAATCGCAGATACAGACAGCACTCGATAACAATCTACCAATCATTTTCCATGTGCGTGAAGCGTTTGATGATTTCTGGCCTGTATTTGACAATTTCCATGGTATTCGTGGCGAACTACACAGTTTTACTGACATACAGACCAATCTAGACAAGGCATTTGAACGTGGTCTTTTCGTTGGTGTTAACGGCATCAGTACGTTCACAAAAGACCCGGCGCAGCAAAAACTCTATGCAACCGTTCCTCTCGACAAAATGCTGCTCGAAACGGATGCGCCGTTCTTGACGCCTACCCCTTATCGTGGTACTATAAACGAGCCTGCATATGTGAGTGAAGTGGCGAAACACCATTCTGCGATTCGCGGAATTTCTGTCGAAGACGTGGCTGCCGCAACAACCGCAAATGCGACCGCGCTGTTTAAACTATAGCGTTTCTAAAAAAATCCAATACAAACACGCGAAACATCACATTAATTGGATTTATCGATGCAATCATCACCAAACGACGTCTACCGACCACCAGCTACGAACGAAACTCCTGCCACTCAGCCTATTGAAGGTAGGAGCTATGACCCATTGGAAGCAGCGCGTCAAAAAAGAATTAACGAAGCCAAAGCTGATTTGGAACGATATTATTTTGCAAAAACAGCACTTGCTGACGGAGCGGAGACTAGTCAAGCCTCGCGACAGGTGGCCGGACGTACTCAGACTGAACAGCAAGTTGACTATGCGCATGAGATTCTGCCGTACGTTAAGCATTTAGGCGAGTTTATTGAATATCAACGCGAGGAGGTAATCAAAAATGGCTGGTCTGTTTAAAAAATCTCTGAAGTTACTTACCGGTAGTGACGACGTGAAGTTTACTGGTTTTACGCGTCGTACCAAACCGACGCGTCGCGAGCTCATTCAGCGCGAGAGCGAAATTGGTGGTCACTTATTTGGCCCGATTCCAGTCGGGCATCATCGGCAGTTCTTCAATATTGATCCGACGACATGGGTATGGTACGAGGAGTGGGTGGACTCAAAAGGTCAACAGCAGCAGGCGACAACTCGTTATGAGATTCATGAAAACGGCATACTGAAAGTGCAAGAGGGTGCTCGATACTATTACATTGAAGGCAGCGAGCTGACTAACTTAGTAACTGCGATGCGACTCTACTTCGAGAAAGTCACCCGTGATGTTTATCACCGCGACCCAGTGTCCGGTAAACGACTCGCCTCGGCATAACCGCATTGGCGATACGTTATAATGGATACGATGACTGTCTATCTTGATCACGCGGCCGCAACGCCACTCGACTCAGATGTACTGGCTGCCATGCAGCCTTATTTTGCTGAAAAGTTTTACAATCCGTCTAGCCCCTACGCGCCAGCCGTTGCCGTACGGCGTGAATACGAGGCTGCCAAAGCGACGATAGCGTCTATCATTGGTGCACGTTCTGGTGAATTGACTATGACAGCCGGCGCGACCGAGTCAATCAATTTGGCGTTTGGCTCTGGTAGCGGCCACGTGGTGACGACTATAGCCGAGCATCAAGCGGTTTTAGCAGCAGCGAAGCAACATGACTGCACGCTAGTTCCCGTCGACCATAACGGACGTGTTGACGTTAACGAAATTATAAAAGCAATCCGAGAGGATACGTGGTTAGTGAGCGTAGGTTTGGCTAATAGCGAAATCGGTACGATTCAGCCCATAAGTAAAATTGCCGAGGGCGTAGCTCGTGTGCGTAACGACAGGCTTTCCCAGGGCAGCACGACTCCGCTGTATTTGCATTGCGACGCGTCACAGGGCGCAGGCCAGCTTGACCTACATGTTGCGCGGCTAGGAGTAGACATGTTGACGCTTAACGCGGCGAAAATTTACGGTCCGAAGCAAGTCGGACTGCTTTATGCGGCACGTTCGGTAAAACTGCAGCCACAGATTGTTGGCGGCGGCCAAGAACAAGGTCTCCGAAGCGGTACCGAAAATGTCGCTGGAACCATTGGTATGGCGGTTGCCATGCGACAGGCCGACAAGCGTCGTCACCAGGAAGTTTTTCGGTTATCTGGACTACGAAATGAACTTCAAAAAAAATTATGCGATGCATTTCCCGAAGCCGCAGTATCTGGTCACCAAAAGCACCGTTTGGCCGGGCACTTGCATATTTCATTTCCAGGACTCGATGCCGAACGATTAGTGTTCGGGCTTGAGTCGCGAGACGTTTTGGTAGCGACGGGTAGTGCTTGCGCTGCTAACAAAGGTACGCGGTCGCATGTATTGACTGCTATCGGGCTGGACGACGCGACAGCGGACGGTAGCCTGCGGCTGACCTTGGGTAAGGACACTGATCAAGTCGCAATTGATTTTGCGGCGGAAGCAATTATAGCCGAGGTTAATCGTGAAAAGGCGAGGATTAACCGTGTTTAAATTACCAGTTACTTTCGTGGCATTTATTATCATGGCATTAGTTGTGGTGAACGGCGTTAGTGCCTACTTAGGCCCCGATGGTCTGAGCAAATGTAAAGATTATCCGACACCTGCACCTGTTGATTGTCAGACTGTCGACGCAGTCGTGGCAATTAGCGGTGGCGACACTCGCGCTCGTACGGCGCAGGCAATTGATATGTACAAACTCGGATGGGCGCCACTGTTAGTATTTTCGGGCGCAGCCGCGGACAAGTCGGGCCCGAGCAATGCTGAGGCTATGAGAACTCAAGCGTTGGCGGCGGGTGTTCCAGCAGGTAGAATATTGCTCGACGAAACCAGTGAGACGACCAAGCAAAATGCTGACCATGCCATTAATATATTCGAGCAACATCATATCAATTCGGTGATTTTAGTGACGTCTGCGTATCACCAACGACGAGCCGGTTTGGAGTTTGGTAAGCGAGCGGGTATGGCAATTAAAATAGTAAACCACCCGGTTAAGACTGACGATCAGTGGTCACAATGGTGGTGGCTTTCGGCAACTGGTTGGTATTTGGCTGTTAGTGAAATGGTTAAAATTATTGTGTTCTTTGCTGGGGGCAGCTACTGATGACGAAAGTATTCGTCGGTATGAGCGGTGGCGTTGATAGTAGTCTTACTGCCGCACTTTTGGTCGAGCAGGGCTACGACGTAACTGGTGTTTACATGAAAAACTGGACGCAAGACCTACCGGGGCTTAGGTGTCCGTGGGCTGACGATTTGGCGGACGCTAAGCGAGTCGCGGTGCACTTAGGTATTGATTTTGAAGTGTTTGATTTTGAAAACGAATACAAACACAAGGTTGTCGACTATATGATTGAAGAATATAAAATTGGTCGTACTCCAAACCCAGATATCATGTGCAATCAAGAGGTAAAATTTCGCTTGTTTTTGGATGCAGCGCTGGAACGTGGTGCCGATATGATAGCAACTGGTCATTATGCGAGCGTTGAAGATGGTGTACTCAAGCTTGCTAAAGACAGCAATAAGGATCAGACGTATTTTCTTTATCGAGTCACAGGCGAAGCGCTAAAAAAGACATTGTTTCCTCTTGGTGAATTTACGAAACCAGAAGTTCGTAAGATGGCCGAAGAGCGCGGACTGACAACGGCTGCAAAACCCGATAGTCAGGGAATTTGTTTTGTAGGGCAAATAGGAATTCGCGATTTTTTGAGCCAATACGTAGAGCAAAAACCAGGTGCGATTGTAGATAAGCAAACCGGTGAAAAGGTTGGCGTACATGACGGCGCGATTTTTTACACGCTTGGCCAGCGCCATGGTTTAGACGTCGGCGGCGGTTTGCCGTACTATGTCGTCGGAAAAGACATGGATAAAAATGAAGTCTATGTGTCGCGTGATTTGAGCAATGAATCTTTGTGGCGTCACGACATACGACTTGATAGTGTTCATTGGATTAACAACACGCCGGCAGATGGCGAATACCAAATACGCGTGCGTCATCGTGCGCCGCTAGTCACCGCACACTTAAAGGGCGACATGCTATATATCGATGAACCGCAGCGCGCCGTAGCGACAGGTCAGTCCATTGTCATATATGACGACAGTCGCTGTCTTGGCGGCGGTATCGTCGCGTAGAGTAATTACGTCGGTATTAAAACTGACGGCACTCGTCCGCTGTGTACTTCTTTGACCATTGAACTAATGACAAAAGTCTCATCGACATAGCGCGCTAATTCACCGGTATTATCTAGCCGCTCAAGTATGGCTACGGCAAGATTTTTTTGCTTTGTCATCCTTGCGGGAAAATCTAAATACCCTACGCCACGTTGATAATCGATGATAATTTGATCGAAAAATGATAAAAAGATGTCGCTAAGTGTGTTTTTAATTAGATTTTTTGCCCGTGCCGGAGTGATGTCGCCTGGTAGATTTTCAGTGCGGCAGTCATCGTTGGCGCCAAAAGTTTCGTTACTCCATACTGAATTGACAGCTACGGAAGGAAGGCGCGATGTGAATCGTCGAGCCGATGTTTTGTGGTGAGTTCCCGGAATTTTTGCAGCAAGCCCCCGTGCTGTCATGGTGCGAGTTTCATACGTTTGCGACTCTTCCGCAAAGCCATTATTTTTTGCATAAGTGCTAAATGGTACGACGAGGCCGGCTTCATATGTAGAGTAGGGAGTCCGGTGTTTATGTATATAGTCATACCAAAAAACAACCTTTGAAATGTTTGGTCGTTCTGAGTCGTAGGCGTGACTTAGTTGGGTGCCGGCAGGTTTTAAATAATTATTTAGTCCAGCTGCGTTATTTTGTGAGCGATATGACGCATAGTATTTCTGTACATTGTGCATGAAGTTGCGCCGCATCCATTCCGTATCGATGTCGTGATTCAATCCAACGACATCGCCTGATTCCTCGAATAGCCCTTCGCAATGACTAAGTAACATGGTTGCGTCCCATAGTCTCTTGCGGATGGCGCCTATAACGGGATTTTTGTATTCATGTGTTTTAGACGCGCGTAAATCAAGGTGTGGGAATTCTCGTTTCGCACGAGCAACGGCAAGTTCGGCTTTCCGAATTTCGGCATAGCTAGCGGTCGTCGGGGCGTTTAAGTAGAGTACTACGCTAAAGGGGTCATCTGTTTCTTGTTTGGCATATTCTGCCATAGTGGGCACTATGCGTTCGCTTTCCTGATGGGCGGCGACAGGAATCAATACGCATGTTGGCGCGAGCGGCGTATCTTCGCGTTTAAATTCTGACGCAAGGTAAGATATGTTTTCTTGATGAGCTGTACCCTGGTCACCAAGATACGTCTCGATATATTTGCTAGGATCAGGACTTAGCTCTTTCTGCCAATACGAATTACTTACCAGCTGTTTAGGTGGTAAGTGTACGATAAACTCGCCAGAGTCATTTGAAATCTCTTTCTTTTCTCCCATTTTGCTCCGTTATATCATTTGCTTGCTCTTATATCAAATACACGGGTGGACGCGCATGCCGAGGATTGGTACAATAACAGGGATGAATACCGAGACAATCCGAAACGAATATTTGAAATTCTTTGAAGAGCGCGGGCACAAAGTAATTCGCCGCGCGCCGTTGGTCCTACATGATGACCCTACGACGCTCTTTACTGGTAGCGGCATGCAGCCGATTATTCCGTATTTGCTGGGCGAGCCACACCCAGACGGCGTGCGCGTTGCAGACAGCCAGACGTGCCTTCGTGCACAAGACATAGATGACATTGGCGACAACCGTCATACGACGTTTTTCGAGATGCTTGGCAACTGGAGCTTTGGCGACTACTTTAAGGAGCAGCAGGTCGAATGGATGTTCGAATTTCTAGACACTGTCGTAGAGCTCGATATGAGCAAGCTGTATGTGACGTGTTTCATCGGCGCGCCAGAGTATGGCATTGTCAAAGATACTGAGGCTGCGCAGGTTTGGAAGAAGTTGTTTGAATCAAAAGGGCTGAGTAGTGGCGAAGCTGACATCGGTAGCGAGGAGGATGGTTACCGACGCGGCATTCACGAAGGTGAACGCATATTTTACTACGACGGCAGCAAGAACTGGTGGAGCCGCAATGGCGATCCAGAGCATACGCCAGTTGGCGATCCGTGCGGTCCAGACAGCGAGATGTTCTACGATTTCGGCACTCCGCACAATCCAGAGTATGGCGAATTTTGTCACCCGAACTGTGACTGTGGCCGTTTTATGGAAATCGGCAACAACGTATTTATGGCGTATCGCAAGGTTGCCGAAGGTACGTTTGAGCCACTCGAACATCCGAACATCGACCACGGCTCAGGTCTTGAGCGAATTGCCGCCGCTAAGCTGAACGACCCAGACGTGTATAAGATCAGCCTCATGTGGCCGATCATCGAGAAGCTCGAAAAACTGAGCGGTAAAAAGTACGATAGTCATCAGGAAAGCATGCGAGTGATTGCTGATCATCTACGTGCCGCGACATTTTTGGCGGTTGACGGCTGCGTACCGAGCAACAAGCAGCAGGGCTATGTGATGCGCCGACTTGTTCGACGTGCTGTACGCTTCGCATTTGATTTGGGCGTCGAGCAAAACTTTATGCAAGAAGTCGTGCCGGTCATTGCAGACTTGTACCACAATGACTTCCCTGAAGTTGCCGAAAATCGCGAAAACGTCATCGCTGTTCTTATCAAGGAAGAGAAAGCATTTCGCCAGACACTTCGCAAAGGATTGCAGCAATTACAAAAATTCGCTGGTGACGGCCTGACGGGTGCGGAATTATTCACACTTTATGATACGTACGGTTTTCCTGTTGAACTGTCGATGGAAGAAGTCTACAAGCAAGAGATCAAAGTTTCAGACACCTGGCGCCAAGAATTCGACGCCAAGATGGAAGAACAGCGCCAGCGTTCGCAGACAGCCGCAAAAGGCGACTTCAAGGGCGGCCTGGGCGGACACACGATGCAACACAAAAAATACCACACCGCGACTCACCTGCTTCAGTCTGCACTTCGCGAAATTTTTGGCACTGAGCTTCGCCAACACGGTAGCAACATTACCGAAGAGCGTTTACGATTTGATTTTAATCTCGACCGTAAAATGACTGACGAAGAAAAAACAAGAGCCGAAGAACTAGTGAATGGTTGGATTGCCGAAGATCTGCCAGTTAGTTTCAAGCTTTATCCAACGCAAGAGGCGCTAGACATGGGAGCCATCGGTCCGTTTGGCGAGCGCTACGATGCTCAGGTGAAGGTTTATCAAATGGGAGAAGGCGACAAGGTCGCAAGTCTTGAAATTTGCGGTGGTCCGCATGTTGATCATACCGGCCAGTTGGCAGAAGGTGGCAAGAAGTTCAAGATTACCAAAGAAGAAGCGTCTTCCGCTGGTATTCGTCGTATTAAAGCCGTCCTAGTCTAATCTTCTGGTGGTTGCGTACTGTCGTCGTCAAATGCTTCAATCTGGGTTGGTTCGACTGCTTGAATTTGCTTATCAATAAAATCAAACATTGCCACAAAGTCGGATGCGTTCGGATTGAACATTTCTTGCGAATACTGTTCGTTTACACGGCTGTGCTTACAAAAAGTCATTCTATGTGAATTAATCGGTGCGATTGTCGTTTCAATGGCATCTTCAAATAAGCGAATGTCATCAGGTCCTGCGTCTATATGCTGTCGGTCGAGCCTATAAAGTTGCAGACTTGCCATAGTGTCGTTGAATGTTTCGTAGCTAAATGAACCCGCTAGACCACCTTGCTCGTCGTCGAGCAGGTATTCATAGCTACTTGTCGTATAGTCGGCAACACTCATGAAGTTATCGGCCATGGTGTCGAAATCTTCGTTGTGCCAGTCGAAACTGTCAAACAGTGACAGCTTAATGTTCGGGCCGCTGTATACCAGGCTCGCAAGGCATCGGTTGAACTGTTTAAAGTTGAAAGGGCGAATAGTATCCGTCTCTATGGGCCTTCCATTTTCGTCTTCCAGAGTGGTAGAAACGATATCTTGATGCTCTGATTGTGTCAGATTGTAATTGTAGGGTCGTTCCACGGTGATTCGAGTTATATTGTTTTGATCATCGCAAAATTCAAACTGCAAACTAAACGTCGTGCCACCACTTCCTTTTAGGAAGGAGCATTCTAAATCGACAGAGTCGAGTCGGCCGAATTGCTTAGCGGCTTTCCGGATATGGGGTGGAACAAAAATTTTGTATGGCAATTCTGCATTGCGGAAATTAAAGGTATGGAGGATGACATCGGCTTGCCTGTCTGAGTCGAGTGTTTGTTTGAACAGTTCTAATTTATCGGCAAGATCAACTTCATAGGCCGCTAGTAAGTTCTCTGGAGTAGTAGTTTCTGCTTCAGTTGGGCTTGTATTGAAATCGGGAATCTCCGAGCCGCTCATATTAGCCGCATGTTACCATGTTTTTTACATTAAAGAAACCATAGGTGTTATTAGACTAGCCACCATAAGCGCGACTAGTATATAATAGGTGCAATCATGGTTCTCAATAAATTACGTACCGTGCGACAACATATGTCTTCTGACCAAGACTATATAGTTGGTCTTGATATTGGTACCGAGTTCGTCAAGGCACTGATTGCTAAGGTCAAGGGTGAAGAACTTGAGATTGTTGGCGTTGGGCGTGCTCGTCAGAATGTTAGCGACATGCATAGTGGCGCAATCGCTGATATCGCCGGCGTTGTTCGCAATTGCGAAGACGCACTTGCACAGGCAGAAGACCAAGCTGGCATGCAGGCTAAAAAGGCGGTTATAGGTATAGCAGGCGAGTTGGTTAAAGGTTTAACTAATACAATTAAGTATCGCAGGCCACAGCCCGACAAGCCACTCGACGTCAATGAAATGCAGTTCATCATAGAAAAGGTACAAGAGCGGTCGCAGGTAAAGGCGCAGCGGCAGATTGCCCTCGAAACAGGCAATGAAGACGTCGAAGTTAAGTTGGTCAACAGTGCGCTCGTTAGTATCCATATAGATGGCTACAAGGTGTCTAATCCAATCGGATTTCAAGGCAAGGACGTTTCGGTGCAGATTTACACGGCCTTTGCGCCAATGGTGCACATTGGAGCGCTCGAACGAGTAGCGGAAGATTTGGCGTTGGAGCTGGTCGCGGTGGCAGCCGAGCCGTTTGCAGTCAGTCGTAGTGTGCTCGGTACAGATGCCAACAGTACGTTTACGGCAATTCTGGCCGACGTCGGCGGTGGTACTACAGACATAGCTGTAGTAAACGATGGCGGAGTTGAAGGCACCGAAATGTTTGGTATAGGGGGCCGCAGCTTTACGCGGACAATCATGACCGACATGGATCTTAGTTATAATGACGCCGAAAAATTAAAAATACACCTAGGCAACGAACAAGTGAAAGAAAGTGTCAAAAAGCAGGCAATGGCCGCTGTCGACAAAACGTTGGACGTTTGGCTTTCCGGCGTTGAACTAGCGCTCAGCGAATTTGACTCCGTTGATCATTTGCCGAGTCGCATTTTACTCTGCGGCGGTGGCGCTAGCCTGGAACCACTCATGGAAGCCCTGAGTAAGCGCGATTGGTACAAAGATTTACCATTTACCAAGCGACCGACAGTTCATCGCATTAAGCCGTCGGAAGTCGTAGGCATTACCGACACGACGGGTACTGTAACTGATCATACATTCATAACCGCAATGGGGCTTTTGCGGGTTGGCTATGATACAATTATGGGCAGCAGCGACGGCGATAGCCTCAAGGAAAAAGTTAATCGCATACTGAGAATTTAAATTATGCAAAAGAAGGCAGTCATATACATCGATGTCGAAGACGACATCACGGCAATTATCGGCAAAGTTAAAGATGCCAAGGAAAAAATTGTTGCTCTCGTACCGCCGAAACGGACGGGCATGCTTCAGAGTGCCGTCAACTTACGGCTGCTTGCGCGGACTGCCGACAATGCAGGTAAGCGCCTAGTACTCATAACAAGTAGCAGCGCTCTCGCTAGTTTGGCTGCAAGTGCTAAAATACCTGTCGCTAAAACCTTACAGTCTCCACCCAGGCTTGCAGATGCGCAAGACTCAAGCAGCAGCAAAAGCGATAGCGATGACGACGTAATTGACGGCGGCGATTTGCCAGTTGGTGATCATGCCGGTATCAAAGACGAAGAAGAGGAGGAAATCATCGTCCCCGAAGATCTTGAAAGTCTCGACATGAACAGTGACGTTAAGCCCAAAAAGGCTGACGTTGACGACAAGAAGAAATCACGCGTGAAGGTGCCTGATTTTGGCATGTTTCGCAAAAAAATGGCCTTTGGTGCCGTCGGTGGCGTACTGCTTATTGCGTTTTTGGTTTGGGCGAACGTAGTCGCTCCGCATGCAACGGTCATTGTCAGTGCTAAAACGTCGGCCGTCGACATCAAAACTACTCTTTCAATCGGCGATTCATTGTCTAACGATGCAACCAAGAATACGCTTTCGTCAATCACTCAGACAGACAAGCAAACGCAGAGCGTTAGTTTCGATGCGACAGGCAAGAAAGACGTTGGTACGAAAGCGAGTGGAACGGTTGTATTCGAAAACTGCCAGTCTGCAAATGATGTCACTGTCAACTCAGGTACATACCTTAGTGTTAACGGGCTAAACTACATAGCGCAATCGACAGTTGTTGTGCCTGGCGGTAAAGACACTAACTCAGATTTTAAATGTGATACGCCTGGTGAGTCAGCGCCAGTTAATGTTGTCGCAGAAGATGTTGGCGACACGTATAATACGACCGCAGGAACAACTTTTGCTGTGGCTGGTTATGACAGCACTATGTCGGCTACTTCGACAGACGGTATTGCAGGGGGCGAGAAACACCAGGCAACAGTTGTCAGTGCCAGCGATGTTCAGTCGGCACTCGAGCAGCTTAAACAGCAAAATACTGATGATGAGAAAAAGAAATTACAGGCTAAATTTAGTAACGACATCGTGTTGATTGACGATAGCCTCTCTACTGTAGATGGCACTCCTAAATTAACTCCGGGTATTGGTGAAGAAGTGAAGTCTGGCCAAGCTAAATTAACTGCCGACATTACTTATTCCTTGATGGGCGTTTCTAAGAGCTCTCTCGAAAGCTACTTGAGCACCGCCATTGGACAGCAGCTTAACGGCGACAAGTCAAAGCGCATTTATGATACCGGCGTCTCGACAGTTAAGTTCTCTAATTTCCAGGCTGCATCTGGTAAAAAGCCTGCTACTATCGACATGACTGGCACGGGTCAGGTCGGGTTAAAGATTGACGATGGCGAGATTAAAAGTCAGGTCGGAGGCAAACTTTCTGGCGAAGCTATCGATAGTCTCAAAAAAATCGACGGCGTTAACGATGTTAGTGTCAATCTGTCACCGTTCTGGGTGCAATCCATACCGAACGATCCTAATAAAATAACGATTCAATTTAGACTTATAAAGAATGGTTAGCCTCATCTCCCTGGACGTCGGTACCAAACGAATAGGGGTGGCAGTGGCAGACACTATCGTGCCTATTGCGTCACCGCTTACTACGGTCGTTGTTGATGGTACTGAACTTGAAGTTATAAAAAATATTATTAAAGAGAGAGCAGTTGAAAAAGTTGTTGTTGGCTATCCACGCAATCAATCGGGTGATCCTACTGAGCAGACTACAGTCAGCGAGGCGTTTGGCAATAAACTGCAAGACGTCGTTGAGGTTGTGTACCAGGATGAATCCGTCACCAGTGTCGCTGCCGAAAATTTACTAAAGACAAGCGGTAAACCATACGGCAAAGGCGATATAGACGCGCTGGCGGCTTCAATCATCTTGCAAGACTACTTGGAGGCTAACCATGCAGCCTAATGGCAGACGTTCAATTGATGGGTTTCAGCGACAGCGCCCAGCTCAAAACCCTGAGAGTAAAACTACGCAAAAGCGTCAACCGGAATATAGGCCTGACCATGAATTACCTGCGCCTAAGCCGACGCCAACCCTGCCTAAGTACGATACTCTTTCGCTTCCGAAACCGTCCAAATCGCATCGTATACGAAGATGGATACTTGCCGGTGTTGCAGTGCTCATTGCAGCTCTCGTCGTCATTTTCATCATGGCATTTGCGTGGTATAGGCAAGAGCTTACTCCTGTTTCGACAGACACGACAAAGCGTGTTAGAGTGACGATTCCCGTCGGTGCGAGTCCGACCGCTATAGGTCAGGAGCTTAAAAAGGACGGCATTATTAGAAATGAGATTGCGTTTTCCATTTACATTAAACTTTCGGGAACTGAAAACAAGCTAAAAGCAGGTGTATATAGCCTCCAGCCTAGCCTTTCTACGCCGGCGACAGTCGATCACTTGGTTTCTGGCAAGACCGATACATTTAACGTGACGTTTCTACCCGGTGACACATTAGCGAATAATCGAAAACTCCTACTGGGACTGGGGTATAGTACACAGCAAGTCGATTCGGCGCTGAGCAAGACGTACGATAGCCCGCTCTTTGCTACAAAGCCGGCGAACGCTGATCTAGAGGGGTATTTCTACGGTGAGACGATTCAATTTGACTACTCGGCATCAGTAGACGTTATCCTTGAGAGATTCTTTAGTGAGTTCGAAAATTATGTTTCAACCAATAAGCTTGTTCCTGCTTTCAAAAAACAAGGTCTGACGCTTTACCAGGGGATTACACTCGCATCAATCGTACAGCGAGAAGTGGCGATAAAAGACATGCCGGCCGTCGCTAGAGTGTTCCTAAATCGTTTGAAAGCCGGTATGACGCTTGGTTCGGACGTGACGTATCAATACGCCGCCAAAAAACTTGGCGTTGCGCCTAGCCCTAGCCTCGACTCCCCGTACAATACTCGCAAATACGCAGGCTTGCCACCCGGTCCGATTGCTACACCTGGCAATAGCGCCTTGCTTGCCGTGGCTCACCCAGCTAACAACGATTACTTGTTTTTCTTAAGCGGAGACGACGGCGTAACGTACTTTTCTAAAACAGAAGAAGGCCACCAGCAAAACGTGACGCAACACTGTCAAAAAAAGTGCTTAATACCTTAATTTTTCACAATTTGTGACATATTTGACATGAAATCTATACAAAATCATTTATTGACATAATTTGCAACAAAGCGTAAACTGGTTTCAGCACATTTATTCCTTCAATACCTAACGTACCAATGATACGAATGACAGCGTATCGGGTATATGCGAGAGTAATTGTAAGGTGTAAATGAGCCTACCGACAAATGTCGTACGGGTGCGTCAACAAACTTTCAAATAATATTAATTAATATGAAATTGGTCGACACGCGCCCCTTTCCCACCGTCCAATTGCGAGATGGCGAGAAGAAAGACAGAGTAAGGTAGAGCCCTTGTAGTAATACAGGCGGCAGGAGAACGATAATTCGTAATCAATCAGTTACGGATGGCGAGATATCGTCAGTCGCCCGCATGAAGAGTAAGATTCTTCCTAGTGGAAAGCGTCGAAAGACAAGCAGACCTAAATTAAGTGTATTTGCAGCCTATGGCGGCGTTTTTGTGCTTATCATTACCGTAGTCACTATTGGCTACCAGTCTCCACAGCCGTCTGCAGCTGGTGCTACCGTTGCGAACGCGGCGGTCCAGGTACAGTCACCGGTCGCTACTCCTGAATCAGGCACGCCATCGGTCGACCAGTTAGTTGCCACTAATGTCGCTGCTGGCCTTGCCGAACAGACAAATATGCCTGTTTCTGCCTATGTCGCCAACATGTCACAGTCTCTTGCTGCCAAGGATGAGCTCGCCCAGACGAGCGACAGCGCCATTGTAAAGCCACAGATAGTCCAGCCAACGGTTGGTAGCCGTGGTATAACCACTTACGTCGTCAAACAGGGCGACAGTCTATTGTCGATTGCTTCTAATTTCGGTTTAACGACTCAAACGATTCGCTGGGCTAACAACATGACAAGCGATTCCGTGGCTGTAGGCAAGAAACTCGTTATTCCACCTGTGAACGGAGTCATTTATAGCGTGCGATCTGGCGATACGATTGCAGGCGTTGCTGCGACTTATAGCGCGAACAAAAATCGAGTTGTTTCATATAATAACCTGGAGCTTGGTGGTTTGAAGCCTGGTATTAAAATCGTAATTCCAGACGGAACTCTCCCTGTTGAACTACGTCCTGGCTATGTGGCGCCTGTGAGCGCGCCAGTGCTAGCACCCTCGACCTTCTATTCGGGTGGTAACGGCTACGCGTTTGGTAACTGTACTTGGTATGCGTATGCGCGACGTACACAACTTGGACTTCCTGTCGGCAGTAACTGGGGTAATGCCAATACTTGGGATGATTACGCTAGAGCGGCAGGCTTCTTGGTCAACTCTCGGCCGACTAAGGGTGCGATTCTTGTCGATAACAGTGGCTGGTATGGTCACGTTGCCGTTGTCGAAAGTGTTGCGGCGAACGGTAACATTGTCGTCAGTGAGATGAACAACTACGCTTACGGCGGGTTCAATATCGTGGATCGCAGGACTATCACAGCCGGTCAGGCAGCAGCTTACATCTATATTCACTAGTAGTCGTTTGATCTTGTTCGGCGCAAAGACTATAAAATAATAATTTTTATGGTATAATTATGTTTATATGTTCGTAGATACAGCGACCGTTACAATTCAGGCAGGCAAAGGTGGCGACGGTGTCGTTAGTTTTCGTCATGAGATTTATGTCGACAAGGGCGGTCCGGACGGTGGTGACGGAGGTAAAGGCGGAGATGTCATATTTGAGGCAACCACTAATCTCAATACACTGTTGGATTTTCGCTATCGACCAGAACTTAAGGCTGAAAACGGGAGTAACGGCAGTAAACAAAAATGCCGAGGCAAATCAGGTGAAGATTTTATTGTCAAAGTACCAATGGGTACTCTGGTCAAACGCGACGGAAAGGTGATTGCCGATTTAACAGAAGATGGTCAACAGGTGGTCATTGCCCGCGGGGGCGACGGCGGTTTTGGTAATGCCCACTTTAAGTCCTCTGTCCGTCAGACGCCACGTCTTGCAGAAAAAGGCGAATTGGGCGATGCATTCGAAGCAGAGCTGGAGTTGAAATTGCTTGCAGACGTCGGGCTGGTGGGTCTGCCAAATGCCGGTAAATCGACATTTTTAAGTGTCGTCACTAACGCTCGTCCAGAAATTGCCAACTACGCTTTTACTACTTTGACGCCAAATTTGGGCGTTGCAACTATTGATAAATCGAATCTGTTGATAGCGGATATTCCAGGACTCATAGAGGGTGCAGCCGAAGGTAAAGGCCTGGGCGATCAGTTCCTGCGTCACGTTGAGCGAACGGCTGTACTTTTGCATTTGATCGACGCCTACGGTAACGACATCGCCAATGACTACAAGACTGTTAGAAGTGAATTAACTAAATATTCAGATGATTTGACTAATCGACCGGAAGTTGTTGCACTTACGAAAGTAGACGGTTTAGACGACGAAATGATAGATATGCAAACTGAAGCACTTAAAGAAGTCGCGCCTGAAGGCACCTCGATTATTGCCATATCTTCTACAGCTCACAAGGGACTTGAAGACTTGCTCCGGCTGTTGAGGCAAAAGGTTGAAGAAGTTCGTGCCGTAGTTGTCGAAGAAGAGCAGCCAGACGATGAACTTCCGGTGATATCTCTTAGCACGAGGGCGGCATCAGACGCTTGGACGGTGACTAAAGAAGATGACGTGTACGTTGTGCGTGGTGATAAGATTGAGAAATTCGCGCGTCGCACAAACTTCGATCAGTTCCAGGGTGTTAATCGTCTACGCGATATTATGAAAAAGATGGGTATTAATCACGAACTAATCCGACAAGGTGCTGTTGGCGACAGCGTTATTCGCATAGGGGTGGACGAGCTAACGCTTCTTGAACAAGAAGTTGACAATAGTCTATAAGAGTGTTAGTATAATAAAACTGATATGTGGGGTATTTAAACCGGTACCATATTCAGTGGCTGTTGGTTCGTTGCATGAAATGTGACGGATGAAAATCGTTGACTAACAGCCTATAAACTTCCCGGAGGTTGTCGACCGCTGAGCTAATCGCGAGAATCGACGATCATGAGGGAGAACCCCCGCAGGGTTACGAGAAAACAGTTGCTACGAGGGTAGACGAGTAGGTAAGGAAACTTACCGATAAGGAATACTCGTCTGCTCACACTGCTTTCCGTACCCTGCGGGGCAAACTACTTCTCAAGCTCAATGCTTGAAATGGGCGACCAAATGGTCGCCCTTATTTTATAGCAAAATATATTGACAAAGTAATACTATAGTGATATAGTAATAATGAAAATCAGTTGAGATATGTAATAGATCCTGATTGGAACATTGAAAAACTGAACATGTTTTACTCGTATCGAGGATCGCTTTTTGTGCATAGTTCGTGCACAGTAAGCGACCCTCGAAAGTGAGTGGGTTGCATGAAGATGGAAAACCCTCGAAAGGAGCAGGATGCTTCGATTGATCGTTTACGATAGTAGTTGCTCTACGTAGCAACCTGACTGGTTGATCGGAACTTCCTCGTAGTGAAGTTTCGTCGTAATAATAGGGTTTTGGCGGTTGGAAAGCATTTCCGCGCCATTGGTGTAGACCCCCTGGCTGACTTCTGAGCCTCTAGAACCGGTACTAAGATTTCCGGGGATACGTTCGAAGCAGTATTGCAAAATGCAACCATTCACGGAGTACAACTTCATACAGTACAACTTAATATAGTTGGGGGCTGCGGTACGGTATTGCCTTGCCGCCCCCCATAAACTTCTGCCTCGGCCAGCCTAGGGCTCGCCTTGAGGACGCAGCAAGAGGATGTGCTATGCCAGTTGAAGGAGCGCCCATTTCGTATGGTGTAGAAGTCGGATTACCGACGGAATCTCCTTTCTCGCGTAGTGCATATGTATGTTCAGCTTTTTTACCCCGCCCTCGTGGCGGGGTTTTCGCTTTCTCGAACTAATCCGTTATTATAGGAGGAATGGCGACGACTTTTTTCTTTTATGACCTAGAGACGAGCGGGCTGTCTGGCCGCGATGACCGCATTATGCAGTTCGCCGGCCAGCGGACAGACATGAATCTCAAACCGATCGGTGAGCCTGTTAACGTGCTCGTAGCGCTGAATGACGACACGCTCCCAAGTCCTGATGCCTTGATGGTTACTGGTATTACGCCGCAACAGACGGTTGCTGACGGCTACACGGAAGCGCAGTTCGCAGACATTATCCTCAAAGAGATATTTACCGAGGGAACGATTGCTGTTGGCTACAATAATATTCGTTTTGATGATGAATTTGTTCGTCATTTATTGTGGCGAAATTTTCGTGATCCGTACGAATGGAGCTGGCGAGAAGGTCGTTCTCGTTGGGATTTACTCGACGTCGTGCGTATGACGCGAGCTTTACGTCCAGACGGAATAAAATGGCCGGTTGTTGATGGCAAGCCAACGAATCGCTTAGAGCTTGTCACAAAGGAGAATGGCATCGACCACTTTAAGGCGCATGATGCCTTAAGCGATGTCGAGGCATTGATTGCCGTTACGCAGCTAATCAAGGAAAAACAGCCGCAACTATATGATTATTTACTCAAAATGCGCGACAAGAAAGAGGTAAAAAAGCTCGTCAATTTAGACGACAAGCAACCGTTTGTATATACGAGTGGCCGCTTCGACGTCGAGTTCCACAAAACGACAGTAGCATTTCCGCTTACTGCCGGAAAGAATGGAAATGTGGTCACGTATGATCTTCGTTACGATCCAGAGCCGTTTATAAATCTTGACAGCAAGGAGTTGGCAAAGAAATTGTATGCATCGTGGGAAGAACGCAAGACAGAAGGTTTCGTGCCGTTACCCGTCAAGGAGATGCAATATAATCGAGCACCGTCGGTGGCGCCTCTTGGGGTACTAGAACAGGGCGATGGTTGGGCTCGAGTTGGGTTAGACAAAGAGACTATAGAAAGACATCGTAATGCGCTATTAGCAGCACCGCATTTTGCTGAAAACATACGTACTTTGTTTGAAAATAAACCTGAATATAAAAAATCATCAGAACCTGAGGCGCAGTTATACGATGGCTTTTTAAGTGATGCAGATCGTCTTCGTACTCAGGCGGTTGCCGTGGCGGACGAAAAAACACTCGCCGATATGCATCCTGAATTTCAAGATGAACGCTTGGTTCCACTCTTGTTGCATTACAAGGCACGAAGCTTTCCTCGTAGTTTGAGTGTGGATGAATCTGTAGCTTGGGAGCAATGGAGGGTGCAGCGCATACAATCGCAGCTGCCTTCATTTGTTAAATCTATAGAGCGACTAAGCAAGCAGGGACTAACAAATCAACAGCAGTTCGTGTTGCAGGAAATACAGCTATGGCTAGCAAATGTCGCTCCGAGTGATTCAGGAGACGAAACAGAATCTAACTAGGTTCGATTGGTGGTTCGTTTCACCAGCCAGTCACGTTTGGTAATAAGACCGATGATGTAGTCGCGCCTTTGGCGGATAATCGTAATTCTGCGTGCGAGCAACTCGAATAGTACGGCGGATGTTGCTACCGACATGATGGCAATCATCATGCTAGGTGACAGCGCCGTGCGTGTCAGGGGGATTTCTCCTGCTAGCAAAAAATTCAGTAGCATGTCTTGCACGCGCAACGTATCTAGTACGAGCCAGACAAAGACTAGAAGAGCGGTTGTGTTGATTATCCTGTGCATTGCTACCTCACCTCATACAAGTAATTTATTATTAATTTAGCATATATGTCAAATATATGCAATTATAAGCATGATGAGGTTGCGTAAATACTAAAATTATGAAATAATAACTTCACGTCTATACAACGAGTGGAAGGTGACCGCAGTGGTCTCGAAACAAGAACAGCATCAGTCTGTTTCTCCGAAAGGACGTATGCCAACCTGGACAGGGCTGTTGATAGTCGGCTTAATAATCGCTGCTGTAGTCATAGGAAGTTACTGTGTCAGCAAATACGGTAGTCCAGCGACGACACCCGACACATCGTGCGATTCATTCGGTATGTGCAGCGGATATCTTTGGTCTCAATCCGTAGGATAGATCGTTCCGTACTGGGCTAGGCGCAAGCGCCATCTAACCTTTGTGGTAGATGGCGCTTTTTCATATGTGCACTTGATATGCTTTTTAAACGAGAGTATTTGTTTATAGAATTGGCCTGCTGTCAGGGGAGTCGCCTGTGTCGTTCTGAGTTGGCGCCTGAGTTGGTGTTGGAGTCGGAACGGGGGTTGGGTTAGCAATAGGTTCAGTAGGTTCAGTAGGTTCAGTAGGTTCGACGGTAGGTGGGGTTGTAGGCTGAGTGCAAGGTACTTTCTTTTCAACGGTG
This sequence comes from Candidatus Nomurabacteria bacterium, assembly GCA_023898645.1. Classification (NCBI taxonomy): domain Bacteria; phylum Candidatus Nomuraibacteriota; species Candidatus Nomurabacteria bacterium. The sequence continues at coordinate 341,204 of CP060232.1, forward strand.
GTGGTAGTGCTACAGTTTGAGAGGACGCCACAGACGTTAATAACGCTCGTAACTGTACTATTGCTACAGTTTGACAGAGTGCCGCAGAGGCTTATGAAACCACTGTTGGTGCTACCGCTACAGTTTGATCCTACGCCACAGACTACGAATGCGCCATTGTTGGTGCTACCGCTACAGTTTGATCCTACGCCACATTTTACAATGCCTGCGTCATTAGTGCTGTTGTTGCAGTTTGATCCTACGCCACAACTAACGACTGCGGCTTTGTTCGTGCTACCGCTACAGTTTGATCCGACTCCGCAGCTGACGACGCCTCCCTTGTTGGTGCTGTTGCTACAGTTTGAGCCTACGCCGCAAGTCACGACACCACCTTTATTAGTGCTACCGCTACAATTGGCTGCTACTCCACAGTCGACGAAAAGGCCGGCATTTGTGCTGTTGCTACAGTTGGCGCCAAGTGTACAGGTGTTCACAACACCGGTATTTGTACTGTTGCTGCAATTACCAGCTACACAGCCGTTTAGGATGGCGGTATTTGTACTGCCGCTGCTATTACCGCCTACATTGCTGTTTACTGCACCTACATTCTTGCTGCCGCTACTGTTGTTGCCAATGTTGCTGTTTACCGCTCCTACGTTTGTACTGCCGCTGCTATTACCGCCAATGTTGCTGTTTACCGCTCCTACGTTTGTACTGCCGCTAGTATTGGATCCGGCGTTACCGTTTACTACGCCAACATTCGTACTACCGCTACAGTTGGAGCCCAGACAGACGTTTGCTAGAGCGACATTTGTCTGATCGCTACAGTTTGCACCGTTTGCGCAAATGTTTAGCCATCCAACGTTAGTTTGGTTGCTACAATCTTGTCCGGCTAGGCAGGTGTTGACGCCCACCACGCCCAGAGCTCCCTGGGCTACCTGAGTAACTCCAGCTGCTGCAGTGGTTAAGCCGCTTTGTACGGCGGCAGAATTACCTGTTACCGCACCGACTACAGCTGTGCCTAATCCGGAGATACTATTAGCAATACCTTTACCAATCTTTAAAAGGTTAGAGAAGAAGCCGACGAGTTTTACGTCAGATGATCCTGACGCAAGCGCAACATTGATGTCTGGTGCTCCTGAGGCGACAGCTACGCTCACATTGGCAGAAGCTGAAGTGGCTGAAACTGTGTCGCCACTTGCTGTTGAAGCGACTGTCGAAGATTTGCTGAGTGCGTTCTTAAGTATGGCTATCTGAGATTTCGACATTGCCGATATAGCAGCTAGGTTTTGCTTAAGATGATCTAAGTCGTACTGGATGCTTTTTAACGAAACGAAGCCAGCGGAACCGAGGTTGATGTGTGTGGCGCCGTTTGATTTGGCGGCTTTCATTGTTTGCTGAAGTGTGTCAATCGTGCTCGCGAGTTTTTTGCTGAATTTAACCTGATGTTGTTGATCAGCAAGTAGCTGAGCTAATTCATTGGCAGGTTTGTATTGTTTAAATTCGAGGTCAATATAATATACGACGGCGTTTATTTGCGCAGGGTCTGAACCGGCGTCATCGAGTGCGTTCTTGAGGGCGGTAAGTGACTGTTTTGTTTGGCTCAGAGCTGAATCTATCTTGTTTTTGACAGTTGTAGCGTCTGACGAGACATTCTTAATGATCTTTTGATCAGCCTCAATAAAAGCAAGCCTTCGGTTGATTTCGGCGGTTGCCTTGGCTTTCAAAGAGGTGGGGCTAGCTGATTTATCAGATGCTAACACCACTTGTTGCTCATCGACAGCTTGAAAGGAGCTTCGATGTAATTGGAAGTTTACGATATTGGCATCGTTTGCGTCCTTTAAGCTTTGTTTAATGGCTACCGGAGAGACCATTTTGAGTTTTGCAACGCCAGGTTTGGGTACCAGGTATGTCCATGAAACATAGGCTACACCCACCACTAACAGTAATCCGACAATGATACTGACAAGTACTAATGGGCTTTTGAGTTTGGCTGGAAGCATCTTATATTACCTTTTATTAATTTGTATACATTATGTTGTTAAGCTATTAATTCATCTCGTGCCGTACGCTAAAGGAAGAAGAAGCAGTGGTAAAGCTTGCAAGCAACGGCAACGTATTACGGCTGTCAGGAACGTAGGCTACTGAAGTGTCCACTAGGCACTGATTGACGACGACAGTTTTGATTGTAGTACTACAATTGGACAACAGGCCGCAGCTATATATAGGGTTATTAGTCGTAGTGTTACTACAGTTTGATCCCAGTCCGCAGAGGCTTAAGAAGCTATTGGTAGTCTCACCGGTGCAGTTCGAGGCAACACCGCAAATCGAGAGTGCGCCATTGTTCGTCTTGCCGGAGCAGTTAGAGGCAAGACCGCAAACCATAACACCCTCGTTATTTGTAGAATTTGAGCAGTCTGATAGTGTGCCACAGAGACTCGCAACACCACTATTGATAGCATTTGAGCAGTTAGACAACGTACCACACCTTTGAACTAGGCCGTTATTGATAGCATTTGAGCAGTTAGACAACGTACCACACTTTTGGTAGACGCCGTTGTTCGAAATATTGTAGCAGTCGGACAGTACGCCACACTTTAGTATGAAGCCGTTGTTTGTGCTGTCGGTGCAGTTTGAACCTATGCCACATTTTTGCACGATACCGTTGTTGACTGCATTCGTACAGTTAGACAGTAGTCCACATACCTGTACTTTGCCATTATTAATCGCGTCAGTGCAGTTAGACAGCGTACCGCATCTCTGGTAAACCCCGTTGTTTGTGATGTTAGAGCAGTCAGACAGGGTGCCACACCTCATCACAACGCCGCTATTCATGGCATTCGTACAGTTAGACAACGTGCCGCATGTCTGTACAACACCGCTATTAATTGCATTTGAGCAGTTCGATAGCGTGCCACATGCTTGGTAGACGCCGTTGTTCGTAATGTTCGTACAGTTAGACAGCGTTCCGCACCTTAGTATGAAGCCGTTATTTGAACCGTCCGTGCAGTTAGAGCCGACACCACATTTCTGTATGAGGCCATTGTTGACTGCATTCGTACAATTAGACAACGTACCGCATACCTGCACGACACCGTTGTTAATCGCATTGGCACAGTTAGACAGCGTACCGCATCTCTGGTAAACCCCGTTGTTTGTGATGTTAGAGCAGTCAGATAATGTTCCGCATCTTAATAACACACCGTTATTCGTATCGTCAGTACAGCTTGATCCGATGCCGCATGTCTGTACGCCACCATTGTTTGTATTTCCGCTACAAATCGATGCCACGCCGCAGTTTACAAATACACCATTGTTAGTATTATTAGCGCATTCAGACAAAAGACCGCACGATAATGTACCGCCGTTGTTAATGGCATTAGAACACTTAGATAATGCGCCGCATACTTGTATGAGGCCTTTGTTGATATCGTCAGAACATTTAGACAATGTGCCGCATGATTGGTAGACACCGTTGTTCGTAATATTAGAGCAGCTAGACAATGATCCGCATTTCAATATAAATCCATTATTTGTATTGTCCTTGCAGGTTGACAGTGTTCCGCACTTCAGTATGACACCATAATTTATAGCATCGGTACAATGAGATGCTGATCCGCATAATTCTACTATGCCTTTGTTGACAGCATTAGAGCAGTTAGACAACGTGCCGCACTTTTGGTAAGCGCCGTTATTTGTGATATTCGAGCAGTTAGACAAACTGCCGCATCTTAGAACAAATCCGTCGTTCGTGTTATTTTTACAGTTCGATCCTAGGCCGCACGTCTCTGAGACGCCGCTATTTGAGTTGTCTGTACAATTAGCTCCTATGCCACAAGCTGTTATATAGCCATAATTTGTATTACCGTTGCAGTTTGATCCCAGTCCGCAGATGCTGACCCCGTATCTGTTTCCTGTCACCAGGTTGCTCAATTGACTAAGGCCAAGTCCTGTATTTGTGAGAGTGTTTTGAGCAACGGATAGTTGATTGAAAACAAGTGCCGCCTGGTCGGTTGATGGGTTGGTCAGCTCGTCCCTAATCAATATAGATAATGAAGACGATATGCTTTGTTCAACGGTTGTGCTTGTTTCGAGTCCTTGCCTCAGCGCGTTTAATTGAGTCTGAATGGTCTGAAGTGGGACAAAGCCTGCGACACCTCCGTTGACGTGAGTCGCTCCATTCGCCTTTGCTGCGTCAATGGATTTTTGAACTGAAGCTGCAGAATCCTTTAGCTTAGTAATAAGCTGATTCTGTAAGTGCAAATCATTAAGTAACGTAGACGACTGATTGACTGCTGCGTATTTATTAAAATTAGAATCAACCTTTGAAGCTATGTCCTTGAGTACTTTTGTATTACTGGCATCAGTGTTGTCTACTTTGCTTAGCAGATCGGTCAGATCTTTTTTGACTGAATTTAGGTCAGACTTTAGTTTCTCTAGAGTGGCATTTGGAACGTCGTGTTCGGAATCAACGAGTTTTAAATCGGCGTTAATGGTGTTTAGCCGACGTCCTATTTCCGTAGTGATTGAAACTGACAAATTTACGTCAACGGCTGTCGACGGAGCGACGGCCAGAGCGGGTACTACGCTTTGACCTGCTATGACGACTGCAGAAAACAAGGCGAATGCCGATTGAATAAACTTGCGATTAATGTGAAGGATTGATTGTTGCATAGTCATTACCTTATTTATCATTTCATTCAGCTAACTTAACTTGTTTTTCGTCAATTGCATCCGTGGCTTTGATGTGAGCATCAGATTCTTTTTTTGCCGTGTCGTTTGCATTAACTAGGCTTTTTTGGATGACTTTGGGAGCTACCAGTTTGGTACTCGTTGGTTTATTGGCATTCAAATAGGTTAAAGTGACGAACGTGACCCCCGCTATTAAGAGTAGTCCTATGACGATACCGCCTGATACATATGGGTTTTTGAGTTTGGCTAGAAACTGCCTCATATCCAACTTTCTTTACTGTTATTCTACCCTTACACGCTTTTGCTTATACTAGGTAAATTATACATGCCCAAATATCCGTGTCAACGATTCTAGTGCTCTTTAATAATCTTTTGGGTGTAATTTTGTCGGGTGTCGTCACTAAATCAGTTAATATTGTACGTCAAACACGAAAGCCATGTACTTGCTAAGTTGTTTTACCTACTGGAATAAAACATAAAAAAACTGTATAATATTCAGGTTATGCCAGAGGTAATACGTGTTACTGGCGCGCGTGAACACAACTTGAAGAACATCAACGTTGAAATTCCGCGCGACAAACTAGTCGTCATCACAGGGCTGTCCGGTTCGGGCAAGTCCTCGCTTGCGTTCGACACGATTTATGCCGAAGGCCAGCGACGCTATGTCGAGAGTCTTTCTAGCTATGCACGGCAATTTCTTGGCACCATGGACAAGCCCGACGTCGATCAGATTGAGGGTTTAAGTCCTGCTATTAGTATTGATCAAAAATCTACTAGTCGTAACCCTCGTTCGACCGTGGCGACCGTTACTGAAATCTATGATTACATGCGTTTATTATTTGCGCGCATCGGTGTGCCTCATTGTCCAATTGACGGTCAAGCGGTGCAGCGCAGGACTCCGCAAGATATCATCGACACAGTGCTGCAGTATGACGATGGCAAGCGTTTGATGATTATGTCACCTATCGTAAAAGATAAAAAAGGCGAATTTGCGCACATACCGGAACAATATCGTCGCCTTGGCTTTGCGCGCGCCCGAGTGGACGGCGTAGTATATGCGCTTGATGAGTTTCCGGAATTACAAAAGAATTATAAACACAACATTGAAATTGTTGTTGACCGCATAGCAATAAGCGATGACATGAAAGGCCGGGTATCGCAGTCTGTAGAGCAAGCGCTCGATATCGGTGGTGGTATTGTCGAAATATTACGAGTCGATGACGATGAAGTGGATGTGTATTCGCAACGCTATGCCTGCGTGGATCATCCTAACGAAGAGATTCCTGAGCTTGAGCCGAGACTGTTTAGTTTTAACGCGCCACAAGGTGCTTGTCCGGTTTGTACTGGACTAGGTAGTCGTCTAGAAGTCGACCCTGATCTTGTCTTTAACCCAAATTTGACCATCAGCGAGGGGGCTATCCGTCCGTATAACCGAGTAAATAGTGACGCTTGGTATATGAAACGTTTAGCGGCGGTTGCCGACAGGCACGGATTTAGTCTGAAAGTGCCAGTGCGTGAATTGTCGGACGAGGCGTTGCAAAAAATATTGTATGGCACGGGTGAAGAAACGTATACCGTTAGCATCGGCGAGGGACGTTCGTATACGTCAACATACGAGGGCGTCATCCCGAATCTAGAGCGCCGACATAAAGAAACAGACAGTGATTTTATGCGTCGTGATATTGAGCGGTTTATGCGTGAACGTGAATGTCACGCATGTCGTGGTGCTAGGTTAAAGCCTGTGGTTTTGGCAGTGACAGTACATGACAAAAACATCATGGATATCTGCCGTCTTGCCGTCGATGATGCGCTAAATTTCTTTAATAATAAATTCAAACTGACCGAGCAAGAAAAAATTATTGCAAATCAGATTCTCAAAGAAATTGTTGCCAGACTTAGCTTCATGAGCAATGTCGGTCTGACGTATCTTGAGTTGACGCGCGCGGCGAATACACTCAGTGGTGGTGAGGCCCAGCGTATTCGCTTGGCAACGCAGATCGGTAGCGGCTTGCAGGGTGTGCTATATGTACTCGACGAACCGTCAATCGGCCTGCATCAGCGTGATAATGACCGCTTGATTGAAACATTGAAGCACCTACGCGATCTTGGCAATACTGTTTTGGTCGTTGAACACGACGAAGACACGATTCGTCATGCGGATTACCTACTTGATATAGGTCCCGGCGCGGGTGTTGCGGGTGGAAATGTCGTGGCTGCTGGTACGCCAGACGAAGTTGCTAAAAATCCTGACAGTATTACTGGCCGCTATTTGGCTGGCGTCGATAAAATTGCTGTACCTAAAAAGCGTCGCGTCACGAATAAAGACAGACGGCTCATCGTAAAGGGCGCGCGCGAGAACAATCTCAAAAACATCGATGTTGTATTTCCGCTTGGCGTCATGACGGTTGTCAGTGGCGTGAGCGGTAGCGGCAAGTCGACGCTCGTTAACGATATTTTGGCAAAAGAGCTATCTGCTCGATTGCATCGTAGTCAGGAAGTGCCCGGCCATCACGATAGCATCGAAGGCATAAGTCAGCTCGACAAAGCGATTGTCATCGATCAGTCGGCCATCGGTCGCACCCCACGATCAAATCCCGCTACCTATACTGGTGTCTTTACTCCTATTCGTGAATTATTTGCCAGCACTCCCGAAGCTAATATTCGTGGCTACAAAGCTGGTCGATTCAGTTTTAACGTTAAGGGTGGCCGTTGCGAAAATTGCCAGGGTGATGGCGTTATCAAAATCGAAATGCACTTTTTGCCAGATGTTTATGTTACATGTGACGTATGCCATGGCAAGCGCTATAACCGCGAAGCGCTCGAAATCAAATACAACGGTAAGACTATTAGCGACGTACTTGAAATGACGGTCGAGCAGGCGGCGGGATTCTTTACTAACATTCCGGTAATAGCGCGAAAACTAGATACTCTTGTTGAAGTTGGTTTGGGTTATATACGTTTAGGTCAGCCGGCCACGACGTTTAGCGGTGGTGAAGCGCAGCGTATTAAGCTTGCAAGTGAACTTAGCCGACGAAGCACTGGCCGTACTATGTACATACTCGACGAACCAACGACCGGTCTTCATAGCGCTGACGTGAAGCGCTTACTGACAATTTTGCAAAAACTTGTTGAGGGCGGCAATACCATGGTTGTCATCGAACATAATCTTGATGTCATTAAGACAGCTGATTACATCATTGATATGGGGCCCGAGGGCGGTAATGGCGGTGGTCAAGTAATTGCCGCTGGTACGCCAGAAGACATAACGAAAGTAGCAAATTCGTTCACTGGCGAATACTTGAAGTCACTCGTAAAATAATTGTCTGTTAATTTTTGCGTAGTCGAGCGAGTAGTTTTTCTCTGGTCTGTTTGTTGCTCAGAGCATGAATTGCCGGGCCGGCAAAAGAGATGATGACGACTAAGATAAAGATAGGCATGACGAGCAGTTCAATACTTATGCCATGATCTTCGAGCCATTTGCCAGCAAAATAACCGACGAGCGGCACACTCGTAGCCCAAATGAAAGCACCTATAGCGTTATAAAACATTAGATGTCGGTAGTTCATATTGGCAACGCCGGCTATGACTGGTACGAACGAGCGTACTGCCGGTACGAAACGCCCTAAGATGATGGCTTTGCCCCCGTGCTTGGCATAAAATTTCTCGGCTTTTTCTACGTATTCATGACGGAAAAGTAATTTGCTTTCTTTCTTGACGTAGCGTTTACCCAGACCTTTGCCGGTCCAGTATCCTATGGTGACACCGGCGAAGTTTGCAATGAAGATCATAGTGATGGCTAGCGAGATGGAAAATTGACCTTTAGCAGCGAAGAGTCCGGCGGCAAATAATATAGTGTCGCCTGGTAAAAAGAAGCCGAAAGGAAAGCCGCTTTCGATAAAAACTACCGTGACAATACCGGGAAGTCCGAGTGAGAGAACGATGTCACTTAATTGATGCATTGTGCTTTATTGTAGCATGACGATTGATCGTTACGGCCGTTCGGGCTGAAACCCATGGTATAATAGTTATGATAGAAGAAACGGAGGAATATGAGCGAAATTACCCTACAGCTGAGTTCCCGGGAAGTCTCCGGAAAAAAAGTTGTCAAATTACGTAAACAAGGCTTGGTGCCAAGTGTTGTCTATGGTGGAAAGTCAGAGCCTTTGAGCACGCAGTCGGGCCTCGTCGAAACAACAAAAGTTGCCCATCAGGCAGGCAAACACTCACCGGTACATCTAGTAATTGACGGCAAGAAAAAGCTGGCAATTATTAAAGACATCGATATCGACCCAGTGAAGCACCAAGTGCGTCATGTCGCTTTTCATACCATCAAGCAGAATGAAGCCATCGTTACGGAAGTACCGATTCATTTGGTGGGCGTGGGCGAAAGTGTTGCCGAAAAAGCAGGGCTTGTCGTACTACAGGCGCTGGAGCATGTAGAGATCAAGGCAAAACCGGCTGACTTGCCGGAGGCTTTGGAGCTTTCCGTTGCTGAACTGGCGACAGACGAAGACAAACTGACACTCGGGGATATTAAACTACCTGAGGGAGTTGAATTTGCTGACCATGAGCAGAATCTAGACTTGGTCATTGCGAATGTTTACGAACCAGGAGCATTGCAGGCCCAAAACGAGGCTGCAGCTGGCGACGCAGAATCAGCTGATGCTGGTGACGTGGGTGCCGATAATGGTGGCGATAGTGATCAAGAAAGCCAAGCTGGAGAGTCTATGCCTGGCGGTAAAGCTCAGGATGAGCCCAAGCAACAAAACGTTGACGCTAACAAATAAAGTCAGAACAGATGAAAATCCGCCCGAAAGGGCGGATTTTTGATTGTCGGTATGACCCGGTATGGCCTGTTATTAATACAGGCCATACCGGGTACGGGTCAGGCGGCAACGTGCTGTGGAAATCGTCCACGGTCTCGACCGGGTCGGCCATGGTATGGCCGCTGATCGAATTTTTTTCTTCTCTTCGGGCGACGTAAGTCACCGTCAGCTGCATTTGCTGGCCAGACAGTCGGGTGGACAATATGTCCATCCGATGTGAGAATTTTGCCACTGCTGTATAGCAGGTGAAAAGCTTTATAGATCATGCGACGTCGACGATGTGCTTTTCTAGATGAATGACGTGAAGTACTGCAGACCATTTGACAGTAGTAACTGTCCGTGAACACTAGGTATTCGAAAATCATGGTGAGATCTGGTCCCATTACGTTTGCAACGTCAAGTTCTTGGAGAACGAGGCGCAGACTTTGTGGCGGACGTGAAAGTCGCCAAAGTATCTTGCGTGTAACTCGTTCAAGCTCTTGTCGGTCATTTGTACATGACGTAGAAGACAATGTGTCACTTCCTGACTCGTTGGGTTATTAGGTGCTATCGCAGGGATATCCTCGCTGATCCTGAGATCATTGCGATGGCGTTATTTTAACCTAATATCTATATAATTGCAAATTAAATGAGTCGGTTCCACACGTGACGTTATGTGTGGAACCGACTCATATCGGCTATGCAGCTTGAAGCTGCCGACGAGCTTGTCTGCCGAAGATAAACAGTTCGTCTTCTGCAAAGTTTGCAGTGCAAGGTAGAGTTGAGAAGTGGTTTACGAGCCTCCTCTTTCCGTCTACCTGTGTGATTGAGATTATCTTTCGGGCTTGCGCTACGCACAGTGCTTCAGATATGAAGCTGTACTCCTTGGCTGTAGGTTCAGACCCTCGATGACGCGGCCACGACATGACGCCACGGATTGCGAGGAATCTGACCAGTTCTTTGAAGTCTTTGAACTCGCCTTCGTCGTAGAATGCGCACTCATCTGCGATTGCCTGAATGTGGCAGATGACACGGTCCATTTTGACCTGGCGGTTTGACGTTCGTTTCCTGGCGGAATCCTGCCTGCTTTCTTCGAGCATGAGGTGCTTGATGAGGCGATCTTGCCGTGCGAGACGACGTTGTTTCTCGCGACGTACGGAGCGAAGATTGCCAAACTCGGAGTCAGTACTGCGCTTTGCCACTGACGTGCCCTTCTCTCGTAATGTACTACTGCCTGGCTAGTATCAACCAGTTGCGCCATCTGGACGCAGCAAAAGTATGCCTTCTTTATACCACATAACGCATAAAATATCAATGTACACTTAAATGTATCCGTTAAATGATTAATTTTGGTCTCGGCAAAATATGGTTGCATTCTGGTTAATGTGCGGTGTTTTAAAGGGGCTGAAAGAAAAAGCCGTCTGAAAATTTAGGAAATAAGTGTTATAATATTTCCTAATGCAAAAGATATTGCTCTATTACAAATTTACGCCAATTCATGACCCAGAAGCGGTAAAGTTGTGGCAAAAAACCCTATGTGAAGGGCTTGATTTACGTGGTCGGATTCTAGTAAGTCGTCATGGTCTTAACGGTACGGTTGGCGGCGATATGGATGATTTAAAAAAGTACATCAAAGCTACTAAGCAGTATCCTGGATTTAAAGATATCGTATTTAAATGGAGCGACGGTAGCCGAGAAGACTTTCCGCGTATGAGCGTAAAAAGTCGGCGCGAGTTAGTCGGTTTCAAAAATTCAGATGATGAATTTGAAGTTGATGAAAACGGCGTAATCGGCGGTGGCAAACACTTAAAGCCTGAACAAGTTCATGAATTGATCGAAAAATATGGTGACGACGTAGTGTTCTTCGATGGTCGCAATGAGCATGAAGCAAAAATTGGTAAATTTAAAGATGCTATCGTGCCGAATACAAATACATCTCGTGATTTTATCTCTGAACTTGAAAGTAGCAAGTATGATGACATCAAAGATAAAAAAATTGTAACGTACTGCACTGGCGGTATTCGTTGCGAAGTTATTAGCGCTATGATGAAAAAACGCGGCTTTAAAGACGTATACCAAATTGATGGCGGTATCGTGAAATACGGTGAAGCATTTGGAGACGATGGCTTATGGGAGGGCTCGCTGCGAGTATTTGATGACCGTATGGTCTTAGATTTCAGCGATCACGCTAAAACAATTGGCGAATGTACTCATTGTGGCGGCCCGACGAACAACTTCGAAAATTGTGCTCGCGCCGAGTGTAACGACCTAGTGCTGATTTGCCTAAATTGTAAGCAAGATCCTGACCTGCTGTATCATACAGTTGCTTGTAGGGCTGTCGTAAAATCTTGACGAGCCGAGCGGGCGGTGCTACCATCGCTGAAGCATGAGCGAAAAGATGAAATCGCAAGAGCACGAGAGCGCGGAACAAGAGCGGCCGGTCGGCCGTTTTTTATTAGAACCTGAAAGTGAAACAGTCGCGAGTTGCTCGTATGAATATGCAGTGCTATTTGCCAATGACAACAAGGACCTGCTTAATCATAGGTGGCGTGCGTCGCGCGTGTCTACCGAAGAGATAAACGGACAGCGTGTCGAACTGGAGTTTGTAGCTAATGACAATGCAACTAATCAATATGTTTGGCATTTATGTGCCAATGACGAACAATACGACTTTTATTGTAATGAAGCTGGTGAGTGCCGTGCGACACATTACGAATTTACATCACAACGAGCAGTGATGAAACGACGGGAAATCACGGAGCCTACAGCACTTGAAGTTCTGCAGGACATTGTAGAATACATGACAAATACAGGTGATTTTTTTAAGAACATGTTAGCCATTCGTGAAGATCTAGAAAGGACACAGTCTGCCATAAAGGAACTTGATGCGAAAAAGAGCGTTAAGACGATTTCGCATGGCGAAGAAAAGAATTTGGCGGCTTTGAAAAGTCATTTATTTATCGCAGGTTTTCCGGTTGGCTCTCGCGACATTAGTAAACGAGGGCCGTTGATTCAATAGATGCTTTGCGCGTCAAAAAGGGCCACCCATTGATCAAGGGTCAATTGGGACGGTTTTGTACCGGAAGTGATTCCGACAGCGCTTTGTGGCATCTTGGCAAAAATCTTGGGTGCTTCGTAACAATGGGCCGTAAATTGACGATAGGCCGGCATGCGATCTGGCACTATGAGCGGTTCGTCTCGTAGTAATAATTCTATGAGTACCGTGTCGACGGCGGGATGCGGCCAATAGTCGGTTCGCTCTAAACGCATGCGGATTCGGGTAGTGTAGAGCGGAGCTATCTGTGCACCAAGCAGGCCCGTAAAACGCTCGTCGTCAATCAGCAATTTATGTGCGAATTGTTTTTGTACAATTAAGTAAATTGCAGTTGGTCTGTTGTCTGATTCGGTCAATTTTCGCAAAATTGGCGAGCTGAGATGAAATGGGATGTTCGAAAATACTTTGTATGGCGTGTTGGGGAGATCTGACTTCAAAAAGTCTTGTTCTATTACTGTAACATTAGAAAATTGCCCGACATTTTCGCGTAGCTTCGCCACTATGCGTGAGTCGTTCTCGTAGGCTATTACCTGCGAGGAGCGCGTAGCTAAAATAGACGATATCACTCCACTGCCAGCGCCGATATCATAAACCGTGTCGGATGATTTGATGTTAGAGTGACCAATCATCTCCTTCATACGTCTAGGACTTCGTAGGAAATATTGAGATTTGTGAGCAATTCGCTTCATACATTGATTATAACCAATTAGGGGCTTTTTACAGCAATCGGAATGGTATACTATTTATAGTTATGGAACAAAAAATTACTCATGCTAGTGAATTGTTAGCTAGGCGTGCTCTACAGGTTCAAAGGGGCGGTGCTAGGGCTGCCGTATTAGGTGTCAACGACGGACTTGTTAGTACACTTTGTCTGGTAATTGGTGTTGCAGCGACTGGTGCCGAGGCTAAGGCTGTGTTAATAGCGGGCTTTGCTGGATTGCTCGCGGGTGCAATCTCTATGGCGGCAGGTGAATGGATATCGGTTAAAGCTCAGGTTGAACTTTTTGAAGGCGTACTGCAAGACCTAAAAGGCATTATGGAAACCGATGGTGATCTTTTGGCAAAAAATTTGGCAAAGAATTTTGAAGATCACGGTATTGATGCGAAATCCGCAAAAAGTGCCGCCGCAGACGTATCTCGAGACAAGAAGTTGTTTACATCTATGTACTCGTCGCAAGTTATAGGTATTAATGACGACGAGCTTGGTTCGCCATGGGTTGCTGCCGTGTCGTCGTTCTTGCTGTTTACCGCGGGTTCTATCGCGCCACTCTTTCCTTGGATGATTGGTCTTCATGGGGTCGCGGGTATTATGTGGGCGGTTGGACTAACGGTGGTTGGCGGCTTATTAGTTGGCGGGTACACCGCACGATCAAGTGGTAAAAGTGTCGTTTATGGCGCTATCCGTCAGTTACTTATTGTTGTATTTGCTTCTATCGTGACATATGGCATCGGTCATCTCTTCGGTGTCGCAATCTCATAGCGGTATAATAGATACGATGAACAAAAAACTTGAGGCCAAGTTAAAAACGCTCCCATTAAGTCCGGGTGTATATTTTCATAAAAGCGCTAATGGCGAGATTATTTATGTTGGCAAGGCGGCGGTCCTGAAAAACCGTGTGCGCCAGTATTTCCAATCGCAACGAGATATGGATGTAAAAACTCGAGCATTAGTAGCGGAAATCGATGATACGGACTGGACAGAAACTGAGTCAGAAATCGATGCGCTATTTTTGGAATCAGAGATGGTGAAACGATACATGCCGCGTTTCAATATACTTTTGCGCGACGACAAGTCTCAAATATACGTGCGTATCGATATGAAAAGTGAATGGCCGACGGTTAGCTTTACTCGTAATCCAGCCGATGACGAAGCGGAGTACTTTGGTCCGTACTACAATGGTTTCGCTATAAAAAAAGCATTACGATATTTACGCCGCGTGTTTCCGTATTACACGAAAGTGCCAAAAACCGGCCAGCGTGAAGACCTAGACACGCACATAGGCCTAAGTCCAGCTCCTAGTACAACGAGCGGCGAATATAAAGCGACGCTTCGCAAGCTTATTCGTTATTTCGAGGGTGGCCGCAAGACTTTGGCAAAGGAAATAGAGAAGGATATGCGTCTTGCTGCCAAAATGCATGATTTTGAAAATGCAGCTCGACTACGTAACCGTTTGAATGATTTGGCGGAACTTCAGCGCAAGATTATGTTTGGTGACAGAGAGTTTTTGGATATAAGTAAGGATCGCGCTCTCGGTGACCTGACTAGCTTGTTGGCACTTCCAAAGGTTCCGGCGCGTATCGAAGGTTACGACATCAGCCATATGGGGGGCGTTAACGTAGTTGCTAGCATGGTGGTGTTTACGAATGGTGTCAGTAATCGCAGTGAGTATCGTAAGTTTAAGATGAGAATCGAGCAAAATAACGACACGGCCAATATGCACGAAACAATCTTGCGGCGATTTAGCCCAAAGAACGTTAAAGAGTGGGGCACGCCTGACTTGATACTGATTGACGGCGGCAAAGGACAGTTGGACGCTGCTATTAAGGCCTTGGAATCTCGTGAACTTCACGTGCCGATTATCAGTATTGCAAAGCGCGAGGAAGAAATCATTGTTCACCAGACACGGTCGAACATTGACACGAAGGTGCTTGAGAGTCTCATAAAAAACCCGACTACGCATGAATATGTAGAAAGATCGGGTGCATACTATGTCGTAAATCTACACCCAGGTCAGCTTAATGCCGGTGCGCATTCGCGTAATTTACGAGGGGGTTCACTTACTAATGCTCATTCCGATGTCGTGAAACTATTCCAACGCATTCGTGATGAGTCACATCGCTTTGCTGTTAGCTACCATACGGTACTTAAACGTCAAAAGCAGACTGCTAGTGATTTAGAAGAGATACCTGGCATAGGTCCAGCCACACGACGTAAACTCATCCGCACGTTTGGTAGTCTACGCGCAGTCAAGTCTGCAACTCCTGAGCAAATCGCCAGTGCAATAGGTGAGTCGAAAGCCAAAAAAATTCAACCATATCTATGATATGCTGGGTCTATGACTGCATTGGACAAGTCTTTTTTTACAGGAAATCGCGAACGGGTTTACGATGAACTGAAGGGCGGCATACTAGCCGTACCTGCGTATACTCAGATGCAGCGCGGCAACGATGCAGCAGCGCATTTTGAGCAAGAAGGCAATTTTTGGTATCTTACGGGCGTCGAACACCCTGACTGGTGGTTACTTATGGATGCAAAGCGACGTCGTTCGTGGCTGGTTGCACCAACCGTAGAGCAGCATCATGAGATTTTTGATGGAAGCTTATCACCTGAAGATGCTAAAAAAATCAGTGGTGTTGATGAAATAATTGATCGACAGGAAGCCGATAGTTGGTTGCGTCAGGTGGCTCGTTCTCATAGGCTTGTTCATACTGTTGATGCGCCTTCCGGTGCCGATAGGTTTGGCTTTACTTTAAATCCGGCGGCGCATGAAATGCATGACAAATTAGAGCGAATTTTCACTAGCGTCAGCGATTTTCGTTTGGAGCTTGCTCGTCTGCGTGCCGTTAAGCAGCTGGTCGAAATAGCTGTTATGCAATCCGCTATCGACCTGACCGTCAAAAGTTTTGCCGACGTTAAGAAAAAAATCGACAGTTATAAATATGAATATGAAGTAGAAGCCGACTTTACATATGATTTTCGTAAATCGGGGGCGCAGGGTCATGCATACGACCCAATTGTTGCTTTTGGTAAAAATGCCTGCACGCTGCACTACATACATAACAATGACAAGTTGAACAAAGGTAAGCTGCTGCTGATTGATATCGGTGCTCGACAAAATGGCTACGCGGCAGACATTACACGCACTTATGCCGTCGGCAAGCCAACAAAGCGCCAACAAGCAGTACACGACGCTGTTCGAGAAGCACAGAAGCAAATTATCGAGCTCATCGAACCCGGGCTTCAGGCGGAAGCCTACTTTAATAAAGTAGACAACATTATGCAGGAAGCTCTGATAAGTCTTGGCTTAATTAGAGATGCTAGCGATCCTGACTATCGCAAATATTTCCCACATTCAATCGGTCACGGTCTTGGTATAGACGTGCATGATGCTCTTGGGCGGCCCGACGCATTTAAGCCGGGTATGGTCATGACGGTGGAGCCCGGTATATACATACCCGAAGAAGGCATTGGCGTTCGGATAGAGGATGACATCTTGATTACCGACAATGGGTATAAAAATCTGAGCGCAAAGCTGTCAACCGACTTATAAACATGCGCTCGACATGCTACAATAACGACAGTTATGCGTAAACAATTCGCAGTATTTCTAGTCCGCTGGCTACTGAATTCATTCGGACTTTGGCTGGCTGTCCGATTATTAGGCACCGGCTATAGCGACGTACAAGTTAATGCTACTCTCAGCGCCTTTTTGCTAGCCGGATTGATTTTTTCTCTGGTCAACACCATCTTGCGACCAATCATTGTCATACTCTCATTACCGGCAATTCTATTGACGCTCGGTTTGTTTATGTTGGTAGTTAATGGCATTTTGGTTTACGTATCGCTCAAACTGGCACCGGGGTTGCAAATGTCATTCTTTAACTCAATTCTTACCGGTATGATACTAAGTCTGATAAACTATATAGTGAGTAGCGTACTAGAGATGAGTACGCATCGAAGGGAGACAACATGACAATCGACGGAATTCTACAATATGTAATGATCGGATCTGGGGTGCTGATGATAGCAAGTATCTTACTACAGCAGCGAGGTGCATCTCTTGGCGCCGGTTTCGGCAGCTCCGGTGAACTCTACACCACAAGGCGTGGGCTCGACAAAAACTTATTTGAAGCAACCATTGTGCTGGCAGTGATTTTTATATTATCAATACTGGCAGGACTGCTGATCCCAGCTTAATTTATTGGTGGAATTTATTGTATGGACAGCAAACGGGCATTGAAGCGGTTCAAACTTAAGAGGCATTCTAAAAAGCTTAAAAAGCATGCTCAAAATATCGAGGAAGCGACTACTCGTCATGCTCATCGGTTCTTAATTAGTCGCTGGGACAAAATTCGCGAAGTTCGCCTACATATCATCATATGGATGGCCGGTGTCGGAGCGTTAATTGCTCTCGTCGGCGTGCAGATGGTGTGGTTTCAACAGAGCTACATTACAAATGCTGCAATAAGCGGCGGTACGTACGCTGAGGCAGTAAAGGGGCCGATTCAGACGCTTAACCCTCTTTTTGCAACAACATCAGCAGAGGTGTCGGCGAGTCATCTGATCTTTTCATCACTCTACGCAAATGACACGACAGGTCATTTAAAAGGCGACCTCGCAGCGAAAATGACCAACAAGTCTGATAAGGTATTCACGGTTAGCATGAAGCCAGGCGTAAAATGGAGCGATGGTAAGCCACTCACTGCCGACGACGTTATTTATACGGTCGAACTTATGAAAAATCCGTCAACTCGTTCGGTACAGGGTGTCAGTTGGCAGGGTATAGGCGTAGTTGCACTTAATAAATATACTGTGCAATTCACGCTGCCGGCAGCGTATGCCGCCTTTCCGCAAGCACTGACATTTGCAGTATTGCCTAAGCACGTACTCAGTAAGATTGACGTGGTGCAAATGAGAGAATCGAAATTTAGCACGGCCCCTGTCGGCAGTGGACCGTTTATTGTGACTTTAGTGCAAACTGTCAGTCAGACAACTGGCGAAAAAATCGTTCAATTGGACACTAATCCCTACTACTATGGCGGCAGACCGCGACTTGACCATTTTCAGCTACACGCATACCCTGACAATCAAAGCATTGCTACCGCCCTCAAAACCGGTGCCGTGACCGGAGCTGGCTCTGTGACAAGCGATATTACTTCCGGTTTGAACGAAAAGGCATACGACACGGTACTTCGTCCGGTGGACGACGGCGTATATGTCATGTTTAATCTTTCACAGCCTTCGTTGAAAGACTCGGTTGTCCGTCGTGCGTTACAACTTGCAACTGACACTAACGCTATTCGTAATCAGGTTTACGGACACCCAGGCGCGCTATATTTACCGTTTATACCAAATCAAGTCATGGGAGCCGACAAAATTACTGCGCCTAAAGTAGACGTTGCCGCTGCTTCTAAGCTGCTGGATGATGACGGCTGGAAAATGCAAAATGGTGTACGTGTAAAGAACGGAACGCAGCTACGTCTCCGCGTGGTTATTCGTGAAAATCCGGACTATGAAGCAGCCTTGCAGCAACTTGCCTCGCAGTGGCAGAAAGTCGGCGTGCAGGTAGACTCGCAGATATTTAACACGTCTGATCCTAGCCAAAACTTTACTACTGATATCTTGCAGCAGCGTAATTACGACGTGCTCATCGACGATCTTGTTATAGGAGGGGATCCGGACGTCTTTGCTTACTGGCACTCGCAGGGTTTGCTGAACTTCTCGGGTTATAACAACAAGAATAGTGACGATGATTTGTCGAGTGCGCGTACAACGTCCGATCAGACGCTGCGCTCGCTTAAATATGTAGCGTTTGCCAAGCAGTGGTTAGCGGATGTCCCAGCTATCGGACTATATCAGCCAAATCTTATATATGTTCATAGTAAAAATACCCAAGCCGTTCAGCCGGAGAATACGGTTGTTAGTGCCGACGACCACTATGCAAACATATTGTACTGGACGGCGTTGCAGGGCTTGGTATATAAAACGCCATAACGACATGGCGGAGATTCGCGATTTTTCACATTTGACTGACCGTCCTGAAATAGAGGACAGGTTGTTTCGTAGTGAAGTAGTAGAGGAAGCTATCGAGGACGTATCGATACGAATTCACGACAAAGAACTTCGACGAATGTTTCGGCAGTGCCTGCCAAATACGCTAGACACAACTACAAGCTATCGTGAGGATGCTGACGGCAAACCAGATACCTTTATTGTAACGGGTGACATACCGGCCATGTGGTTGCGAGATTCAACTAATCAGGTGTGGCCTTATTTACGATTTGCCAAGAGTGAACCTAAGCTTCAGAAAATGTTCACCGGACTAATATTTCGACAAGCAAAATGTGTGTTGATTGACCCATATGCCAATGCGTTTGTCGATCCGCACCTAAAGAATCCACCTGAAACTCCTCACTGGCCACACGGTGACAATTGGCATCCCGGTGTGTGGGAACGAAAATACGAGCTTGATAGTTTGGCGGCTTTTATGCGACTCGTCGTCGGCTACTGTAGAGAAACTGGTGACGAAACGGTTTTGACCGACGAAGTTTTAGAGGCGATTAGATCAGCGGAAGAGGTTATAAGATCCGAACAAAAGCCCGTTACGCCAAAGAACCTTTCCGGCCTTCACAGAGCGATCATGCCAAACGGAGAACCTTTTCGTGTTGGGCGCGGTGAGTTGTTTGGCTATGGTGAACCAGGGTGGGGCGATGGCTTGAGTCGTAATCTTTTCCGTCCGTCGGACGACGAAGCTGAACTGCCGTATCTTATACCAGCAAATGCCATGGCGACCGTTGCCCTAAACGGTATTTCCAGGGTACTTAAGTCGGTAACAAATGAAAGCGAATTGGCGTACGAAAGCGGCTTGCTCGCTCGAAATGTATACGAGGGCATAAAAAAGCATGGCTTTACTAATCATCCCAAATACGGCAGAATCTTTCGGTATGAAACCGACGGATTTGAATCGCAACGGTTGATGGACGATCCAAACGTACCGAGTTTGTTGAGCTTATCATATCTTAATTTTTGCGAATCGACAGATCCGACGTATCTAGCCACTCGAAGTTTTATTTTGAGCCGCGACAACCCGTATTACGCAAGGGGCAAGTACGAAGGGCTTGCTAGTCCGCACACCGGTTTGGGTCGTTTTTGGCCGATCGCGACCATTATGCAAATCATGACAAGTAATGACGATGCAGAAATCAGGTCGTGTTTGAAAACATTGAAAGAAACGCACGATGGTACACACTTTATGCACGAAGCAATTAATGTGAATGATCCGAGTGATTATAGCCGTCCATGGTTTGGTTGGGCGAACTCATTGTTTGGTGAGATGATTTTGGATTTAGCTGAGCGGAAGCCAGAGGTTTTAGTGGGAGAGATTTAGGCAAAATTTTCGTGGAGGTTCGAGGCAATCGAGTCGACCAACGAAAAGACCGACCACTAGGGTCGGTTTCTTCGTTGGTGCGCGCGAGAGGACTTGAACCTCCACGCCCTTGCGAGCACTAGCACCTCAAGCTAGCCTGTCTACCAATTCCAGCACGCGCGCGCATCAATCTCGATAAATTATACACAATATTGCCGGATATTACCATATCTGTTATAATCACACACAAGAGGAGCGCCCGTATGGGCACTATTTTTATGAAAGATCCAAAATTTATACGAAATGTTGCGATTATTGCTCACGTCGACCATGGCAAGACGACGCTTGTTGATGGTCTTTTGAAACAATCCAACACTTTCCGCGACAACCAGGCTGAAATGTCACAAACTCTCATCATGGACAGTGGCGATCAGGAACACGAACGTGGCATCACGATTACTGCAAAGCAGACGTCTATTTACCATGGTGATTATAAAATTAATATTATCGACACACCCGGCCACGCCGATTTTAGTGGCGAAGTAGAGCGGACGCTCAACATGGCTGATGGCGTGCTATTGATCGTTGACGCACAGGAAGGTCCTATGCCACAGACGAAGTTCGTGCTCAGTAAGGCTTTGGAACTTGGCCTCAAGCCTGCGGTTGTCATAAATAAAATCGACAAACCGTCACGTCGCATAGCTGAAGTTGAAGACGAAGTAGCCGACTTGTTTTTGGAGCTAGCTGTAGACGACTCACAGCTGCACTACCCAACATACTTTGCAATTGCCCGTGAAGGCAAAGCGTGGAATGAATTTCCTGAAAATCCTAGTGAAGATGCTGACCTAAATCCTATTTTTGATGCGATTGTTAGCGACATACCCGCACCTGACGTCGACACGGCAGGCACGCTGCAGCTTTTAGTAACATCCCTACAATATGATTCATTTCTAGGTAAATACGCCATAGGCCGCATATCACGCGGCTCTATAAAGCCTCGTCAGCAGGTGACGCTTGTTAAGCGTGACGGCGCACACGTGTCTGCGCAAGTCGATAAACTTTTTGGTTATCGTGGCTTATTGCGTGAAGAAATCGAAGGCGCTAGCGCTGGCGACATTGTGGCGCTCACGGGTATCGCCGCTGCGCACATAGGTGAGACGATTGCTGATAAAGACAATCCTGAGGCATTGCCAGTTCTTGAAGTTGAAGCTCCGACATTGAGTATGTATCTAGGTCCTAACACTAGTCCTATGAAAGGCCGCGAAGGTGAATTTTCGACAAGTCGTCAGATTGGTGATCGTCTGCGACAAGAGCTTGAAACGAACGTAGCTCTACGTGTCGAAGACGACGGTATCGGTTTTGTCGTAAGCGGTCGTGGTGAATTGCACCTAAGCGTACTTATTGAAACGCTGCGCCGCGAAGGTTACGAGTTTGAAGTTGGTCGTCCGCAAGTTGTGACTATTGAAAAAGACGGCAAGACTCAAGAGCCTGTCGAGGAATTGGTCATAGAAGTCGGCAACGAGTTTGTCGGTACTATCAGCCAAGAAATGGGCACGCGCCGCGGTGAATTGACGCATCAAGAGACGACGTCGAGTGGGGCTATACGTCAGACATACATCATCACCACTCGTGCCATGATCGGTTTGCGTAATCAGTTACTGACTGCAACTAAAGGGACGGTTATTATGAATAGCCTGCCTCATGGCTACCAGCCGCTCGGAGCTAAGCTAGCTGGTACGCGTAACGGCGCATTGATAGCATTTGAAGCAGGTACGACAACGCCGTATGCGTTGCAGACGGCTGAGTCGCGTGGCGAGCTATATGTTGGCCCGGGGACTGATGTGTACGCTGGTATGATCATCGGTTTGAATCGACGTTACGAAGATATGGAGATTAACGTATGCAAAGCGAAGCATCTGACTAACATGCGCTCTAGTAGTAGTGACGGTGTAGTACAGCTAACTCCATTTACGGAGCTAAGTCTGGAACAGTGTATCGACTTTTTGAATGACGATGAATTACTTGAAGTGACACCAAAAAATCTACGACTTCGTAAACGAGAACTTGATCCAAACAAGCGTAAACGCGCTGCAAAACAATAATAAAATCTCCGCATTAAGCGGAGATTTTATTATTGATGCAAATTACTTAACTAGTGTTTTCTTGACACGGACTGACTGCTTGAAGTAGAGCGCCCATGCGGCGTATATAGCAGGACCAGTTACAAATCCTATGAACCTTAAGCCGTTATCGACACCGTCGCCAGCAACAATGTTGTTAATTATTCCAGCTACGGCCATTGTACCGAGAGTGATATACACAACCTGTAGGGCGGACTTTTTCATCGAAAAAATCAGCGATGCTGATACGAATAATTCAAGTGCTAGTAGGGGTGCGAATAGCAACTGCATCAATTCCTGAGTGTTATTGGCTCCGCCGCTAAGCGTACTAAAGAATAAGTAGACTTCACCGACGCCAGATAGAAGAAAAACAATGGCGAAAAATAATAACCATCCTCCGACTTTGTTGGATTTAGATTTCGATTTAACCATGAGACATGTCTCCTCTTATTTCTATACTGATGTCACAAGTTTAGTATAAGCTTTTTAATTTGTCCAATATACATTAAGCATAAGCTTTACAATACGTCAATATCTTAATCATATTTTAATTGATTAGTCCAGACATAACCTCTATAATGGAGCCACGAATGGCAAAAAAGATTTCAAAAATACCGATAAGGATCCCTAAAGAAGAGGCGCTTAAGTCGGCACTCGTAAATACCGCCGGAGCTCTCATGCTAACTAAGCACAGTCCAGACGAAGCGCTGGGCGACTTATTTACTGATGTCCAGAGCAGGCAAGTGTACGACGATGGTATGACGTTCGTGGATCTTATACCACGTGAACGAATGCAGCATATCAGAAAGCAATACCACATCGCTAAAAGTGATCCTGACTTTGATTTGCACGAATTTGTAACCAGGCATTTCTATGCGTACGAAAATTCAAACGGCGAGTATCACACTAACTCCAGTCATACACCGCGTGAGCACATACGCGAGCTATGGAAGGTGCTCGAACGACGTAATCGTGTAGACAGGGGATCGCTCATAGCTATACCGTACACATATGTCGTGCCGGGTGGCAGATTCAGCGCTCAATTTTATTGGGACAGTTACTTTACTATGCTTGGTCTTGCCGCGGATGGTCGCTGGGATATGGTCGAAAACATGATCAAGAATGCTACGTACATGATTCGTAAGTTTGGTTTTGTTCCGACGGCAAATAGGACGTATTTTCTCTCTCGCAGTCAGCCGCCGTTTCTTTCGCACATGGTGCGTTTACTCGCTAGGCATCAAAATCGCACTTTGACACTGCTTGAACACCTGCCTTATTTACTGGGTGAGTATCGTTTTTGGATGAATGGACGAAAGATGCTTGGTAAACTCGATGAATCTGCAGCTGTACGTCGAGTTGTGTTGATGCCAGACGGTACTATGCTTAATCGTTACTATGACAACAAGCGAACGCCACGGCCGGAATCGTTGCGAGAAGACGTTGAAACGGCTCGAAGTAAGGATACTGAAAAGGCAGAAAAGCTTTATCTTGACTTACGTGCTGCAGCTGAAAGCGGCTGGGACTTTAGTAGTCGATGGTTCTCTGACTCTCACGAGCTTGGCTCTATCCATACTACCGACATCGTTCCGGTTGACTTGAATTGTTTGATGTACCATTTGGAAATGACGATTTCTGAAACGTATCAACTAATGTATCAACCTCTGCTAGCGCGTAAATACAGAAAGCTTGCAGAAAAGCGTCAGGCAGCGATTAGTCGATACATGTGGGACGAAAACGAGCAGTTTTTCGTTGACTATGATTTTCGTACCGGCAAAAAGACAGGAAGATTAACGATAGCTGGAGTGTTCCCGTTGTTTACAAAAGTTGCTACGCCGGCTCAAGCTAAAGCTGTGGCGAAACGCTTAGAAAAAGACTTTTTGAAAGATGGTGGGTTAGTCACGACACTTATAGAAAGTGGTCAGCAGTGGGATTGGCCAAACGGCTGGGCGCCCATGCAGTGGGTGGCAATACAAGGACTACGCGAATACGGGTACTATACACTTGCCGATAAAATAAAAAAGGCATGGGTTGAAGCTTGCCTATATACCTATAAAGAAAAGCAGAAAATGGTCGAGAAATATAACGTCGTGCATCCACGTAAATTAAGCGGCGGAGGAGAATATTCACTGCAAGATGGCTTTGGTTGGACGAACGGAGTATTAGCCGCGTTGCTTGCAGAGGATGACAAGCCTGAAGCTAGGAATTGAGCAGCCGTTTAGATATACGGATGACTTTTTGGCTAATTCTAGCGGGAGTACCCTGGTCGGGCTGAGGTTTTTTTGGTTTAGCATTTTCGCTTACTATTCGCGTAAGCACTTCTTCGTAGCCGTCAATCATAGTGGTTAATGAGAAGTTTTTGACTACATGATCTCGGCAATCTTTGCGTTTAATTGTCGGAAGTTTTTCAATCGCTAGTATCATTTCAGCGCTGTTGTTGACTATGAACCCAGTTTTTTCATCCTTAACAACCTCTTGTACCGATCCTCGGTTGAAAGCGATTACTGGTGTGCCGCAGGCTCCCGCCTCGACCATCGCCAGGCCGAACGGTTCTTGCCATTGGATAGGCATAAGTAGTCCGCCGGAATTTTGGTAGTATTTAACCAGTTGGGCACGTTCCAGCATGCCGAGGAATAATATTTTGTTGCTCAAATATGGTTTTACATGCTCATCAAAGTACCATTGGTCAGATTTAGAAACCGATCCAGATATCAATAGTTTGCGATCAGTCTGCATGGCTATTTGAACTGCTTCTTTGACGCCTTTGTCGGGCGTGACGCGGCCAGAAATCATCAGATAATCTTCTGGTTCACCGTCAGTTGTAAATAAATCAGTATCTATGCCGTTATATACAGTTGCGGCATAGTTTATGTCGGGCGCGTCTCGGCGCTGACTATCGGAAATAGAGATGAAATGCTGGTTTGGCGTGCTGTGCATTTCTATGGCTTCGCGACGATCGCTGTCTATGAAGTCATGAACGATGTAGACGACGGGAACTTTAGGGAATAGGCCGGCTATCGGTAGTGCGGATTCAAAGTGGTGGAACAGTACGCAATCGAATTCCCCGCTTGCTGCTCGTTCTAAGATTTTCTTTACGAAACTTGCGTCATAAAGTGCCGGTCGGTAATCGCTAAAGAGTTCAGTCGTGCCCACAAAGTCATCAAGCTCCGCCTGATCTTTAGCTACGGAGTGCATGCCGTACGTTTCGATGGTATCAACATCAAGCTTTGTACCCTCGGGTCCAAAAAACGTCACTGTGTGGCCTCGTTGCTGTAGTCCTTCTGCAAGGGTTTGAGCAATAATTGCTGGAGAATAAGCAACGTTGCCTGGTGGGGGGGTCTCGAGAAACGCTCGGACCATCATTGCAATTTTCATAAATTGTGATGCATCTCTGCAATATATTGAGTATAACACGAATAAAGGATATTGTAAATTTTACACCCTTTTTCTAGCTGAGGATTTGTAGTGCTTTTACTGCCAGTATGAACTTCGCGTGCGACCAAGCAAGAGGCAGAACCCCCTTACCTTGTCGCTCATCGTCAGGGTAAATTTGCTCCGGCAATATGTTTTCGGGCAGTAGACCGCGTTGATATTCGCGATCAAGTCGTTCGATTGTGTCATGAAACATATCTCGCGCTTCGTCAGGTGCGCCTATTGCGTCGAGGGCAATTGATTGCCAGAAGGTTAGCAGGGGCCAGGCGCCGGCGGTTGATTCACGAGATCCTTCGCGGACGATGCCGTCGTATGTATCGCCTCGGTAGCGATAAACACCAAGGCCAGGTCGATAGAGTTCATCGCTGATGGCAGTAATTGTGGATGTTGTTCTGAGACCATTTTTTTCAAATGGGTAGGCAAGGCTAGATAAGCTGGCGTCAAGTGTATTGTCTGAATTGAAATGCGCTGAGTTTTGATAAATTTTCCTTAAGAAAAATCGCGTATCTACAGAATCGATGACACCTTGCATTTCGGTTTGAGCTTGCTGCCAACTGCTTGTGTCGAGGTGTTCGAAGCGCTTGATTGCTCGTCCGAGGCCGTGAGCTACCGAGGCGATAGTGTAGGTAAATACGTCATTGTCGCGCTGGGTCGTTTCGCGGTTTTCCCATAAGTCTTGAGTTGGTCCAAAGCTTTGCCCGTTCCATTTGCCAACTAGTCCATTAGCCATTTTATTGATGGCAGTGTCGACTTTTTCATTTGCTTCCGGTACAACCACGTCAAGAGCCCCCATGAGAGACCCTGCTTGATCTGGTTGGTGTTGTTCGCCGTAACGCACGTCCAGAGCGCCGTTTGTTCCGTAGCGTTTGATATATAGACCCGTTCGAGCGAAGCCCTGGACGTTATTTAGCCAGCCCGCGTAGTTAATGGCTCGCTCTGCTGCTTTGTCGGGGTTGATCGCATGTGCGGCTAGTAATTGATATGCTGCGTCACGCGCCCAGGAAAATCGATAGTTTTCAGCTGTCGATGGATAAATCGGCAGGTCTGAGTTGGCTGCCACCAGTGCGCCATTCGGCAAGGCGCATGCATCAAGCTGGTTCTCACTCTGCGTATACAGCTGCTCTATACGTCCTTTCAAACTCTTCATAAGTCCATTATGCGCCGGTTTGTGTGTGGAGGCAAGGTGGTATAATGGTTATGTAACAGTATAGCTAGGGATAAAATAAACATATGTCCGAAGAAGATTCATCATTCAGCCAAACCACTGCAAGCCAAACTTCTTCGCAGATTCTTGACGAGCAGAATGAGCCCCAACTACAGTCCAAGCACTTATCGATTGAGGAGATTATTAAGAACGTACCCAAGCGTAAGACGCACTGGAAACAGTCTGTCGTGTATCAAATTTATCCGTGGACGTTCAACGAAGACAAAGGCCGAAATCCACAAAGGGGTCATGGATCGATTCTGGGTATAGCCGAAAAGATGCCGTATCTGAAGGACGATCTTGGCGTTGATGCTATTTGGCTGTCGCCGTTTTATCCGTCACCAATGAAAGATGGTGGCTATGACGTTAGTAATCTTACGGACGTGCACCCAGATTTAGGCACGCTTGATGATTTTGATGAAATGATGAAAGCGGCGCACCGTCATGGCATTCGCGTGATGGTCGACTTTGTACCAAATCACACGTCAGACCAGCATGAATGGTTTCAGAAATCTCGCAATCGCGAAGAAGGTTTTGAAGATTGGTATATATGGCATCCCGGACACACAGGAGAGAACGGCGAACACTACCCGCCAAATAATTGGGCGTGCGTATTTTCAATCCCCAATCGTCAAGCCCGCAACCGCGGTGAGATGTCTTGGTTGCAGCCCCATGAATGGACGCCGCCGATTTCTGCATGGCAGTGGGACGACGTTCGTGGCGAATATTACATGCACAGCTTTGCAGTAGAGCAGCCTGACCTCAACTGGAGCAACCCCTATGTTCGCGAAGCCATGAAAGACGCTATGCGTTTTTGGATCGACAAAGGTGTCGATGGTTTTCGCGTTGACGCAGTCAATCATATCGGTAAAAACATGGACTTTCCAGACGAAGGGGTCAACACCGCCTATGACGAAGCATGGTGCGACAATCCTTACGATCAGGTGCTGCGCCACAATAGCGCGGATTATCCCGAAGCACTCGACAAATACGTGTGGGAAATGGGGCAGGTACTGAAGGACGACAGATACATTGGTCGTGACCTGCGAATGGTACTCGAGGCCTACATAGGCGAGTCGCAGCTTCGTGATCTCGATGCAATTGCACCGTCATATGCTAATACGTTCAATTTTGGTCGTATGCTACTTGATTGGAACGTGCAGAATCATAAGATCCAACTAGACTATTACTACTCCCGACTTAATCAAAACGCCATCGGTAATCAAGTTAACGGCAACCACGACAAGCCTCGACTAGCTACTCGCATGGGCGATGAGCGCGCACGAACAGCGATTGTGATCAACATGTTTTTGCCCGGCATGACGTTTATATATAACGGCGAAGAACTTGGTTTGCACGACGCAGAAATACCAGAAGATCGTATACAAGATCCGAACGGTCTGCGCGATCCGGCGCGAACACCTATCATATGGAACGACGAAGAGCCGAACGGCGGTTTCAGCAATGCCGATCCAAACAACCTATGGTTACCGACAAATTTGTCGGACATGCACTTGTCGTTGACAAAACAAAAGCAAGACAATAAGTCGTCATACTCACTTTACCGAGCGGCAAATATCTTGCACCATGAGCTGCCCGTCATCCAGCGCGGTATGTACAGTAGTCATCATACAGATAACGATCAAGTGCTAGCCTATGGGCGTAGCTACGATGAAAACTATGCGGCGGTTCTAGCAAACTTTTCTGAACACGAACAGTTCGTAAAAGTTTTAGACAGCCCGTTTGTCATTGGTACCGCAGTGCTTTCAAGTATCTCAGTTGTTGAAAATCAAAGAAATGTTGACCTCCGTGCTGGCGTTAAGCTTGCGCCGCATGAGGCACTCGTAATACTCTCTGCGTAGTATGATACTGACATGACACATTTTAAACCCTGGAATCAAACTATCCTTTACCAGCTCTACCCATGGAGCTTCAACGAAGACAAGCAACGACAACCACAGAGGGGTGTCGGTTCAATCCGAGGTATTATCGAAAAAATTTCTTATCTGGCGGATGTTGGCATTTCGGCTGTATGGCTTTGCCCTCCGTATCCTGGCCCCATGTATGACAACGGCTATGACATTGCAGATTTTATAGATATCCACCCAGAGCTCGGAACTATGGATGATTTTGACGAACTTGTGAAAGCCTGTCACGAAAAAGGCATTCGTCTTATGTTGGACTTTATCCCGAATCATTCGTCGGAAACGCATGAATGGTTCCAAAAATCACGTCGTCGATTAGACGGTTACGAAGACTGGTATATTTGGCACCCTGGCAAAAAAGATGACGAGGGCAATACAATTCCGCCAAACAATTGGCCTGCAATATTTTCGGCACCAAATCGTCAGGCGCGAGATGAAGGAAAGATGCCGTGGTTAAAGGAAGACGAACCAACTCCGGCAGTTTCTGCCTGGAGGTGGGACGAATTACGCGGTGAGTATTATCTTGGTTCTTTCTCGAAAGAGCAGCCGGATCTCAACTGGGAAAATCCAAAAGTACGCGAAGCGATGAAAAACAATATGCGTTTTTGGATTGATCGCGGCGTTGATGGATTTCGTATGGACGCAGTTAATCACATGGCGAAAAATCGTAGTTTCGAAGACGAAGAACGAGACCCAACATTTAACGAAAAAGAAGGCAGCAAGCACTCACGCAATCCGTACTATCAATTCAAACATGTAAATAGTAGTAATTATCCAGAGCGACTATTCTTTTATGTCAGGGAATTTTGTTCTGTTGTTCGAGATGAGAAATACAAAGACAGAGATTTGCAGATGGTTCTTGAGTCGTACCTTGACGACGAACAACTTGCTGAAATAAATAACATTGATCCTGAAAAGACCTTTACGTTTAACTTCGGTCCGTTTTATATGTCATGGGATGCTCAGACTCGTCAAAAGCAAATGGATGAATATTATGCGAACTTTCCTGAAAACGGAATTCCAAATCAGGTGTTTGGCAATCACGACAATCCCAGGCTTGCGACGCGCTTCGGCGACGGTGTTGCGCGTGCGATGGCGGTTATGGGCATGTTTGCGCCAGGTATGAATATTATTTATAGCAGCGAAGAGCTTGGGCTCCACAACGTCGATATACCGCCAGAAAAATGCATGGACCAGCTTGCGTATCGTGATGGCCAAAGAACCCCTATCGTATGGGACGATACTCAGCCAAATGCAGGCTTTTCCAACGCTGCGCCCGAAGAACTATGGCTGCCGATAAATGAAAAAGATCTGCCAATTGCAGTAAATCGACAGCAGAATGATCCAAAGTCGTTTTATGCGCTGTATAAAACGTCCATCAAAATGCGATGGGATTTGCCTGTATTCCGAGATGGTAAATATAACTCTGTGAAAACATCAAATGCAGATGTGCTAGCATACGCAAGAAAATCTCAGGACGGAGATGCCGTTGTGTATGTGAACTTTACTGATCGCCCACAAAGAGTTGAGGCATCGGATACGTTTAATAGCGGCAAAGTTATTTTATCGAGTATTGATGTAGCCGAAGAGCCTCGCGAGGTTAGCGTCGCCGAAGGCATTGACTTGCGTCCGAACGAAGCCGTTGTTATCGTTGCCAATTAAAGTTTCACGTCTTCGGGCAAGAAGCCTTTGGTGTGTTTGAAATCGGCCTCCCATTTGTAATCTTTGTTGTAGCCAAGATCTTTCATGAGTTTAGTGGGTGCGTTACGCAGATGAAGTGGCACTTGGGCGTCTGGGTAACGCTTTGCTAAGCCTTGCGCGGTATGCATAAGTTCGGTTACTTCACGTGATTTTTTGCTACGAGCGAGGGCAGTCGCTACGTGATAGAGTATATAGTTGCTTTCCGGCATACCTACTCGCTCAACGGCTTCAAACGCATTGAGCGCTAGACCTAGAGCGCCGTTTCCGGCCAGTCCGATGTCTTCGCTGGCAAAAATCACCATGCGGCGTGCTATAAATTTGGGATCCTCTCCAGCATCTATCATCCGCGACAAATAATACAAAGTCGCATCGACGTCGCTACCTCGCATGCTCTTGATAAATGCCGATATGACGTTGTAATGCATGTCGCCTTTTTTGTCATAACCGGGCACTCTTTTTTGTGCAGCCATTTTAACGACATCCGGGGTTACTTTCGCTTCGCTCATGCCCAGAGCGAGTTCGAGATTTCCGAGAGCCACGCGTGCGTCACCACCAGACAATTCTGCTAGGTAATCGATTGCTTTGGGCGTGACGAACTTGGTTTTCTTTAATTCTTTAAGCGCATGTTTGATTATGTCGGTAACTTCTTCTTTGCTAAGTGGTTGCAACACGAGTACACGACTGCGGCTTAGCAATGGCGTGATAACTTCGAAGCTAGGGTTTTCGGTAGTTGCACCGATGAGTGTGATGAGGCCGGATTCAACATGTGGCAAAAAGGCATCTTGTTGCGCTTTGTTGAAACGGTGAATCTCGTCGACGAACAATACGGTTCGTACCTGTAGGTTCCAATTTTGACGTGCGTGCTCCACAACGCGTTCGATGTCTTTCTTTCCGGAAGTTACGGCCGACAACTCAACAAACTCTGCATCAGTCTCTTTGGCTATGATTCGTGCCAGTGTCGTTTTGCCGCTGCCGGGTGGGCCCCATAATATCAGGCTGACAGGTTCTTTGTTTTTTACAATCTGTCGTAATATTTCGCCATCACCTAGCAAATGGGTCTGCCCAATTACTTCGTCCAATGTTTGTGGACGCATTCGTTCTGCTAGGGGTACTCTCTCCATATCTATAATTATAGCCGAGGATGGTACAATAAACACATGAACCGCAAGCAAGTGCTACTGCTCTTCGGCGGCGAGTCATCAGAACATGATGTCTCGATTTCTTCAGCTCGCAATGTATATGCGGCGATTGACGACGAACTTTATGATATACATCTAGGCTATATTGATTCGCATGGGAAGTGGTGGTTGCTCGATAGTTTTGATATGCAGATAGATACCAGTGACGCACCGCAGTTGCTGCCAGTGCTTGGAAGTAGTGGATTTGTGACGATGCCAGAAGGCAAGGCAGTCAGACCTGATGTGATCATGCCGATTCTGCATGGCCGCAATGGCGAGGACGGTAGCGTCCAAGGCCTCGCTCAACTGCTTCATGTTCCAATCGTTGGTTGCGACGTGACGGCCAGTGGCATCGCTATGAATAAACTTGCTTTTAAAGAAATTTTGCAGGCAAATGACATACCCGTCATCCCTTACGTAGCGCATCGTACATATGAAGATGCTCCTGATTTTGGCAAGTTAACCATGCGACTGGGTAACCCGTTATTTGTTAAGCCTGCTCGTGCCGGTAGTTCAGTTGGTGTAAGCAAGGTTCATAACGAAAGCGAATTCAGGGACGCTCTGGCCGAGGCGCACAAGCATGACTCGATCGTGTTGATTGAAAAGGCGATTAGCGGTCATGAGTTGGAGTGCGCCGTACTTGGAACGCCGCCAAATCATCGCGTGAGCGGTGTGGGCGAAGTTATTCCAGGCGATGATTTTTATACGTACGAAGACAAGTATGCGTCGGACAGCAAGGCGCAAATCAATATAGATGCCGAGATTGATCCTGAGGTAAAGGAGCGCATTCGCGACATCGCGTCGAAAATTTTTGAGGCGCTGGGATGCAGCGGTTTGTCGCGCATAGATTATATGCTTGGTAGTGAAGGCAACTTGTATGTCATGGAAGTAAACACGATGCCGGGCTTTACTAACATCAGCATGTACCCGAAATTATGGCGACAACAAGGTATCAGTTACTCGCAATTAATAAAACTGCTGATTGACGACGCACTCGAAAACGGTACAATGAGAAGTACACAAACATAGGAGGGAATTTATGGAATTTACAGTGTTTTTAACCGTATTGGCTGTTGCCTTTGTGTTGAGCGGAATCAAGATCGTTAATCAATACGAGCGTGGCGTCGTTCTGACACTTGGTAAATTTTCAGGCATGCGCGATCCTGGTCTGCGTATCGTCGTGCCGATTTTTCAGCAGATGATCAAAGTCGATATCCGAACCAATACAATCGACATCCCAAAGCAAGAAGTGATTACGAGCGACAACGTAACGGTTAATGTCGACGCCGTCGTGTATTTTCGAGTAGCCGATGCACAAAAGGCCGTGCTCGAAGTGACGAACTACATTTATGCTAGCAGCCAATTCGCACAAGCCGCCCTTCGCGATGTAACTGGCAACGTAGAACTAGACTCGCTCCTAGGTAAGCGTGACGAAGTCAGCAAGCAAATTATGGAAATAGTCGATGTCCAGACCGAAAAATGGGGTATAGATGTAGAAAGTGTGAAAATCCAAAACATCGAACTGCCACAGGACATGAAGCGAGCAATGGCTAAGCAAGCCGAGGCAGAGCGTGAGCGCCGAGCCGTCATCATTACGGCCGAAGGCGAAAAGGCGGCTGCTCAAGCAGTGGCAGATGCTGCCGGTATGCTGACTAAAGTTCCTGGAGGCATCAACATCCGTACGCTCCAGACACTCGAGAAGATTGCAGTTGAGCCAAGCCAAAAGACGTTGTTTGTCTTGCCTGCAGATTTAACAGATGCAATTTCCCGCGTAGTCAACAAGTAACACCTTGGCAAAAACCCCTGTTTCTAGTAAAATATTGTATGTAGTTAAAACTGCGATTTACCCAATTTATCAAACCAAGCTTTAGCTGTTTGATGAATTGAGAGGAAGAAGCGACTAGAGGGTGAAAGCGAGGTCAATTTATTGACATCGTGGAAGCCGACCGTCGATTCTGACGTGGCTCTTTAGCTCAGTTGGTAGAGCAGAGGCCTGAAGAGCCTTGTGTCACTAGTTCGAGTCTAGTAGGAGCCACCAAAGAAAGTACCCCATCATCACGTTGGGGTGTTTTCTTTTTGAAGGAGTGACACAAGGCTCTTCAGGCCTAGGCCTTCAGAGCGCATGATTGTCGCTGAGGGCTCTGTCACTAGTTCGGCGCAGTGAACGAAGCGAAAGAAAGCGCGAAGCATTTTCTTGAGCAAGTGAGCGGAGGAGCGGAACGAAGTGGAGCGATGTCTAGTAGGTGAATGACACACGTTTCCACATTGACTTTATCTATATAGGTGCGGTAAAACTAAGACACATTTGTCTCAAGTGGGGGTAAATGAGTTCTTTGCGGAAGGAGATGATATGTTCGCGAAGCTGCGGCTTACATGCCGTGATGCAGTAGGCTGGCTGGTCTACAAGATTGTGCGGTTTCTCCTTCTGGCTATAGTCAAGGTGAAACGTGTCAATCTGCAGGTTGTCGGAACGGAGCGTCTGCC
This sequence comes from Candidatus Nomurabacteria bacterium, assembly GCA_023898645.1. NCBI lineage: Bacteria > Candidatus Nomuraibacteriota > Candidatus Nomurabacteria bacterium. The sequence continues at coordinate 375,863 of CP060232.1, forward strand.
CAAACGCGGCGCATACGTACTGGCGCTCGTGCCACACACGTCGTTTGTTGACGGTCCGCTTATCATAATGGCTGTCCGGCGTCGATTCATTGGCATGGGTATGGCTGAGCTTTTGGACTGGAAAGAGTGGCATGTCATTAGCCTGCTTTTTAGGCTGATGGGCCACATTCCTGTCCAGCGCGACAATCCAAAGTCGCGCAAAGAAGCGTTTGAAGCCGGCATTGCTACTATACGGCGAGGCGTCCCTGTATTTATCAGTCCACCAGGTAGAATCAGGAACCCCGAAGAGCGTGACGTCTGGCGCAATGGCTATGCAAGGATGTCTATAGAAACGGGCACTCCAATGGCTCTAGTGAGGGTATTCGGTGCCAAGGCGTTCATGGACGAAGGTCCGGAAGGCGAATGGATTTTCGACTGGAGCCAGCCCATGGCTGTTATCATCGGCGCCGTGCTTGATCCAAATGACTTCACGTCGGCAGATGAACTCGATGCGGAAGCTCAGCGAATCTACGAAACAATTCGGCCACCCGACTAAGTCGACCACCCTGTGCGTACAAGCGTACAGGGTTTTTATATGTATTTGCTGATAAAACTTATGCTACACTGTAGGAAATGGTGGACATACTCTATATCATAATCATCATAGTTTTGGCGGTTTTGCTTTCTAAAAAGCCTAAAGACGAATCTGATGGAGAGCAGTACTATAGGGGGTATCGAGACGGCTGGAAGGCCCTAGGTAGTCGCGTAAAAGACTTGGTAGAAAAGGGCGATGTAAGTAAGGCCGCGCTGAAATCAGTCATAGCGGGTGATACTGGCGAAAATGTAGCTAGTGACTCGGTAGTGCACGCAACTAAGAAGCACGCGGCGGCGCATGTGTCGACCAAGAAACAGCTTGTTGACGACGAAAAGCGCTCGATTCGAAATACGAATATCGTGTTGTATTTGGCGAGCTTTTTGTTTGTTGCTGCAGGAGCGGCGTTTATAGCGGCGGCCGTAGACGACACGGTGAAGTTATTTGGTGTATGGTTACTTGTGGCTGCGTTTTACGGCGTCGGACTAGTTATGTACGAAGGTACTCCGAAGCTCAAACCGGCTGCCATTGCCTTTGTTGGGACGGGTATGGCACTTTTGCCTTTTGCTGGCGTAGCCTTGCACCGATACGGTGGCATGAGTAGTGAGGCATCATGGATGGTGACGTCTTTAGTCGGGGTGGTGGCATATTACTGGGCTGCTATACGACTTAAAAGTTTAGTCGTGTCGTACCTTACGATGGCGTTTGTCATTTCTCTTGTCAGCAGCTCTGTCGCGACGGCGTCGCTGCCGATAGTATGGGGTTTTACGTCGATTATTGTCGTTTCACTTTTAGCTAGCCTGGCCTCATACGTTCGTCCGTCGTGGCTTCCAGCAGTATTTAACGAACCCGTTGAACGTACTGGTCAAATAGTGACGCCAGTTGCGTTGGTCGCGAGTTTGTTTGTTTACAGCGACCTGTCGCTTCGTGGGTACGAAATTGTGTTCGGCGTGGCAACCGCGCATTACATAGTGGCATGGTTGCAAGCGCGTCAGGACATTTATGAAAACGCAGCCCGCGCAGTAGGGCATATTGCATTGTTGCTTGTCGCTTGGGATGTAACTGACAGTGATCATGTTGCGTTCGGATTTTGGTTCCTAGGTTTAGCAACGGTGCAATTAGTCTATTCGCTATTGCGCAGACGACTCGGCTACGAAATATGGCTATGGGTTGCCATGAGTTTGCAGTTTGTGGCGAATTTATACTGGACTGGATCGGAGCATCCGATGGTGTTGTTTTCATACGGACTGGCAGTTTTGGGCGTGTCGAGTTTTGCTGTCGCCTATCTATTGCGCTCGGTCAAATTAGCGCTACCTGGTCTTGGTGTTACGGTCTTTTTGCCATTGGTTGTCATGAGAGGTGCTATCGAACCGCATCTTGAATGGGGCTGGCTTGTGAGTTGGTATTTGTGTGCGGCTGTCTTTGCTCTCTATGCCTACATGGAATGGACGCGCAAACGGTCGGGTGATTTCAAGTTGTTTGTTGCGGCTGCTTTTGTGCTGTATGTTTCTATGGCAGCTATATTTTCTGCACTGCTTAGCAATGGTAGTGGCGCTTCCGCTATGGTGGCGGTCACGGCTCTGCTATTTGTAGCTAGCTATGTCATCAATGTGCCATGGGTGGTGTTTGCTGCCGCCTTTACTGCAGTTGTAGCTATGACGCGATTGTGGATTTTTTATGACTGGGACCATGAATGGCTTGCCGTTGGCGTGTCGTCTGTAGTGAGTGTTATGTTGTTTGCTGCTAGTTGGGTCATGCTTGCCCTATACGACGAGCGTCGTCGTCCACTCGTACTTTATTCGGCATGGGTAATCGGGACTTTTGGTGCCCTTGGTTCATTCTTTAGCGGTACTGATCCGATCGTGTTGACGGCGTCGTTGCTGGTAGTAGCCGTGGCAACTTCGGTTATACTCGAAGGCCGTCGTTCTGGTCGCGTGGGCATGGTAGAAGCCGGCGCATATATAGCAACGATTGGCGCTCAGCGGATGTTTAGCGTTTGGTTCCCTGATTTAAACATGGTCTTTTATGCACATTGGTGGGCACTTGTTATAGCTGCGGTTGCAGTGGCGCGAAATCAATACATCCCTAGGATTATGGTAGCTATGGGATTCATCACGTTCTTTACCGGTATATTTGCATTAAACGACGGCGGCAACTATACACTGCTGTTTCTACTAGAGCATGTCGTACTGGTTGTGGCAGGCGTTTCCACGAATAAAAGCTGGGCAATATGGTGGGGTATTACTGCTTCCTCGTTGGCTGTTCTTTACTTCTTGCGCGACATTGCCTTTTTGGCATTCGGTTTCTTAGGGCTGCTGCTAATCGGTTTTGTCATATGGCGACTCCTGAAATCTGGCAATAACAGTAACGGTAGTTGAAATTTCACCACCGTTACTGTACAATATTTTGAGTAAATGCGCGGGTGTAGCTCAGTTGTTAGAGCGCTTCCTTGCCAAGGAAGAGGTCGAGAGTTAGAGTCTCTTCACCCGCACCATTTTAGACTTAGAGCCTCTTCGGAGGCTTTTTGTATCTGTTGAGGCAAGGTTCTAACCATTTCTAGCTCGGTACGTATGCTTTTAGCGTTCTTAGCCACCGGAATTAGCCACTTATTTGCCTCTATCTCCAGTACACCGTTATTCAATACAGGATTTTGTCCGATTGCCAGCAACACCTCTCTTTTAATGGCAATGTCACCATCCCTAAACTTGTCGCTAGCATAGGTTAGCTTATCGAATGTTTGCTCGACTATCTCGTACCAATTCTTTATGCGGTGACTGACATCTGCCTGTTCTTCTTGTAGGCGTACCAGGTCGGTCTTAAGAGCGGCGCTTTTGGTTTTATACTCTTCATCGTCAATTAGCGCTCTAGTTGCCATGTCTAGCAGCTTATCTAGCTGTGACTGAGTACTAGCAATGGCTTTATTCTGCGCATCCTGTACACCGTTGCGCTCATCAATTTCTTTACTGGCGAATTCGCGTAGGGCATCCATAGTCCACTCGTACATCTTTGGATGCAATTCGTAGCTATCCATTAACTCAAGTAGCATTGCCCATAACTTTTCTTCGCGCACGTTGATAGACTTTTGCGTACAATCTTTGTTTTTGCCGGTACAATGATAATAAATATACTCGTGACGGTTACCATTTTTCTGTATCTTTATTTTGTGTTCCGCAGTAATACTTAGGCCGCAGGCGGCGCATCGTATAAATCCTCTTAATGCAAACTGCTTGGTTGATGCTAAACGCGGGAAGCCTTTGTCGCCTAGTAGCACCTGCACCCTGTCATACTCCTCTTGTGTAATCATTGCGGGGAAATCTGCATCATAAAACTTTTCGGGGGCATATGGGTCGGGCACAAGTCCGGCATACCGCACATTGCGCAGTATGTTATACAAGCTGCTACGTGATATGGTGCGGTTGCCTTTGCGTCGGGTGTTTGGCGTTTGGTAGCCCCATTCCTCATTCATAATCTTACGAATAGACTGCACGCTATATTCACCGGTCAAGAATAAATCGAACGCCTTGCGGATAAGGTCAAATCGCTCGGGGTCTTTTACGACTATGGCTTGGCCTCTGCCGCCACCCGAAACCTTGATACGCTCATTTAGGTAACCGGCCGGAGCTATGCCGGTCAGCCCACCCTGCTGCCGTTTCGTGGCATTGCCGCGTTTTACATCCTTGCTTAGCTTGGCGGAGAAGTATTGTGACTGACTCATGGTCATTTGTAGCATCATCATGCTCTCTGGAGTGTTATCAAAACTAAAGCCAGAGGCAAACCTGAGGTCTTTAATCTTACCTTGCCGTATGCGCCATGTTATTGAACTTGCATCTACTTCATTGCGGCTCAGTCGGTCAGGGTGCCACGCAATAATTCCATCAATTTTGCCCGCATCCACCATAGCGAGCAGCTCTTTGAACAGTGGACGCTTATCCGGCTCGAAAGCACTTTTACTCTCCGGTTCAATCCAGGCAACAATATTAAGGTCACCGAAACGCTCTTTAATTTTGTCCCGCTGGCTATCCAGTGAAAGTACTTGTCGCTCGGCTTCCTCGGTTGATTTACGCGTGTATACCGCATATCGTAGATTTTCCATTTATCTCCTTGAACCAAAATGGACGGCAGGTTGTTGACACAGGCCACAGCGCAAAGCTATCTCCTGATACCTGCCGCCCATAAATGGTCGGGAAATAAAAACACCTTGCGCGTTTTTTGTAGCTTGTGTCAACGCTACTATTATACCACTTATTAAGGCGGGTGGGCGACTTACCATTTGCCGCCCAGATTTATGCGTGTTCCACCCACACCACCATCCCCTATATTGTCTGTAATAAGGTTGTTTTGTTCGTCCAAGAACACCTTAATATAGATATGCATACTACGTTTGTCACCGATTTCGGGCTGTTTCTGAACGATAAAGCCACTATTTTCTAGCAATGGCAGTATCTGCTTACGCAAACGCTCATCGTCCATCAGAGCATTTTCGGTGCGCAAATAGTAGTTACTCAAGTCCTGGCGACTTAGACCGATAAAACCTCTGTCCATATTAGCCTGCTCGCGCCGGTGCTTATCGTTCCATGCTGGCAATATGTATTTCTTGTAGAAGTGCAGAACGGCCGGAGGCACGTTGAGGTTTTGGCTCGTTGCGATAGCGCCCCATAGTCTAAAAGCCTGGTCTATGTCTGACTGACTGGCGACAATCATTCCGTCGGGCTGTTTGCGAAACCATACGTTTAGCAGTGCGATTGCTTTAATTAGCTCCATCAGGTGTCGGATATCGCGTGCATGACGCGGCTTTAGCCTCGGAAAAGAATTCCTGAAACGCCTCTCGATGGCTTCCTTGCTAGGCACTACAATGCTATCAACGTGCTCAAAGCGTATAGCAATAATACGCTGCATCAGTTCTGCGCGCGCGGGCTGTTCGTCTAGCCACTGCTTAAATGCCTTGCGGTCAGCGCCGCGCTGCACCTCCAAGTGAACCGCGCTGCTTAACTTAGCTTCGGTAACTTCTGGGCTAAGCAGTAAAAACCGTGTAGCTTCTTGCTCATCTAGTAGCATATTTGCCGAACAAAAAACTGTTGCCGGAAAGCCACGCAGTATGATGTGCTCGGTGCGGTTGGCGCCCTTGTTCTTATTGGTCATTTTGTAATGCAAGTCACGGTCATCTTTGGATAGCAGCGCCCGTAGCTTCTCTTGTAGTAGCGGGTTGGGCTGTTCATATAGGAGTAAAATCTTGCGCTCAAGCGACACAACTTTAGCGCCACGCTCAACATCGTCCACGCCGCGACTATAGAAGAATGAAGTCGGTGACGCCCCGCTCAGCGGTACTTTATCTACTTCGGGGAATAGCTTGGCAATTTCACTCGTTAGATAAGTTTTGCCGGAGCTGCTTTGAGCATTAAAACTGATGTTAATTTGGTCTTCCGAAGTGTAAGCGCTCAGCATACCCAAAAAGCCAATAGCTTTATTCTCGTTATCGTCTTTGATGGTAAGTGATAACACTTCCATCACATCATCAACCGTCATCTCGCTAAATTGCGCAACATCTATGGCGGCGTTAATCTCGGCAAGTTCTGCCTCTAGCTCACGCTCCCGCGCTATTACTGGGTCTTCTTTTTGCTCTACTTTTTTGGATTTTAGCTGTTCGTATTTTGGCACCGGTGCCGGTGCATTCGCGATTTCACTCACTGGTTTTAATCTCCTCGTCATTACTTAATTGCTGTTGAATATGAGCCTTAGCAAGTACGAACCGCATAATTGACAGGCCAGCCTCTTGAGCTTGTTCGTCGGTGACATCTAGCCCATGTAGCTCAAGCAGGAGTGCCCGCAATTCTTGTATCCGTTCATTACTAAGGCGCATTTTTAGGCCTATTTATTCGGTAGCAGATTACTAGTCCGCTTTAGCATTTCTAGGTTTTTGTAGTATGTGCGTGCTCGCACAGTAAGAGTGTTTTGTTGGTACCTTTTGACACACCTCGTCATGCGCTCGGTACTTCCGAATAGAAAATATGCCCGCCCATTACTGTGCTGTATTTCATGTAACCGGATGCGATGATTTAACAACGCCGCAGCCAGCCCTATATCATTAACTTTTCTAATTTTGGTAGCCAGTTTATTGCCCTCCTTGATGGGTGTAAAAATACCCGCTTAGTTTGTGCGGGTATTTGTATCACTAGGGGCAATCTGAAAACTTTTCAGACGGATTTCAGATAGGATTTGTCTATGTAGTATTTAACCTCGTCATAAATTATCAGCTTTGGCACGCCAGTCACCTCATTTATCTTGCGATTTATTTCATTCAGATGATTTTTTGCCAGCTTACGCTGTCGGGCATCGAATTTATCCGCCCTAACAGATGTAATTGAACGCAGCAGCACACCATCGCGCAGGGTATTGACAGATTTGAAGAGCTTACGCATTGCACCACCCTGAGTAGGCTCTTTGGCTGCTTTACCACGTCTATTTTTTTGCCCAATAATCACTATCTCGCACCCGCCAAAGTACAGTGTGCCCGTATCCGCATCATAGCTTCGTATAGTAATTGAATGCGGCTCAGCGCCTAGCTCTATGACTGGCGGTGCTGCCGCAACAATGTCGGTCGCGGCGGTGGGGGTCACGCTTTCATCGTGCCTAGCTAGCTGTTCTTTGAGCTTCTCGTCGGTTGCGACAAATTCCGCATATGGTATCTTCCTCACAGTGCTCACTCCAGCGGCAATTTCCTGCTTCTCATAATGCACGCTCACTAATTCGACAGCGTGCTCCACTAGCGCCATGCTAAGTATCACCTCAAAGAACTTCGGAACGCCATCAATTTCGCCCCTCACCGCTTGGTGATAGCCGAAGCCATCTGCGTACAGTTGTTTCATGACTGCCACTAGACGGTCACGTTGAACTTCGTAACTAGGCACAGCCTCTGGCGTGCCCGTAGTTAATCTGCCCTGCACGAACGCATTAAGATATTCCGCCAATTCCTTGTCGGTTGTTTTGCTAGCTATCGCGCGCTGCGTCGCCGCAAATACATCATCAATATTTCGGTATGTTTGCATTTAGCTCCTGTGTCCACACCCAATCCCTATATTTTCTGCTAACCGATGTGCAACGGCAAGCACAAGAGGTTACATAACCATAGACACTATGCATGTAACAGGGGTGGTGTTATAATTAGCGAGTCTTACTATCAAAACAAGTCAGAACGCATTTCATTGCGGTTCGCCACGAAAAGCGGCACCGCATAAGCATTTTGGCGAAAGCTGACTTGTGAATGGTAGTAAGACACCTTGCGGTGTCGCTTTTTATTTTCGCCGCAATTTACGGAAAGGAGCAGGAATGACAACCTGTTACATAATGGACTGCGGCAGAAAGTTTGACGACGGCGACAAGCATCTTGAGCATGACGTCTGGCAAGTGGGCTACTATAACGAAGGTCGCTGGTACTGTTCGCAAAAGCACCTCAAACAAGCCACCAGGCGCAACGGCTGGCTAATGTTTTTCATGGCAATTTGCGCAATGGTCGGTTTATTTTTCTTGCAATTCCTTATTTATCCGTTCCTTGACAAACATTACTTCGAGCTAGCTAGTAATACATGGGCATTCTATGCGGCACTGGCCATATGCCCGCTGAGTGCTTGGGTTTTCTACAAACTAGAAAAGTTTGGTTAAGTTGACGGCTATTATCGGTGGTGAATTACTTGAAAAACCTGTTACAATAGGTTCTGTAATCTTTACAATAAAAAAACAAAAACGGGTTGGGTAAAAAATAGCCAACCAACCATTATGAATGATACGAAAAAAGAACAAGAGCGCGCTAAATTGCACGCAACCATATGGAAAATTGCCAACGACTTACGAGGCAGTGTAGATGGCTGGGACTTCAAGCAGTATGTGCTGGGCATGTTGCTATATCGTTTTATTTCCGAAAACTTGACCAACTACATCAATGTACAAGAGCTACGTGACCCGAGTAATCCTCGCGACTTTAATTACGCATCACTAAGTGACGACTTCGCAGAACGCGGCCGCACAGAAACTGTTAAAGACAAGGGCTTTTTCATACTACCTAGTGAACTTTTCGAGAACGTCCGCAAGCGCGCAAAGACCGACGACAATCTCAACGAAACTCTGTCTGGCATTTTCCGTAACATAGAAAATTCCGCCAAGGGTGCTGATAGCGAAGACGACATAAAGGGTTTGTTTGATGACATTGACGTCAATAGCAACAAACTCGGCTCATCTGTAGACAGGCGCAATAAGCAGCTCATTCGTTTACTGGATGCAGTTGGCGATTTGCAGTTAGGCAGCTACAAAGATAATACAATCGATGCCTTTGGCGACGCGTATGAGTTCCTAATGGGGATGTACGCTAGTAATGCCGGTAAGTCCGGCGGTGAATACTACACGCCCCAGGAGGTTAGTGAGTTACTGGCGCGTATCACTGTTGTTGGCAAAAAAGAGGTTAATAAAGTCTACGACCCCGCTGTGGGTTCCGGCTCATTGCTTCTTCAGTTTGCGAAGATACTGGGCAAAGATAATGTCCGCAAAGGTTTCTACGGCCAAGAGATTAACCTAACCACCTACAACCTATGTCGTATTAACATGATTTTGCACGACATCAACTATACCGAATTCAACATCGCGCACGGCGACACCCTTGTAGAACCAAGCGAGGAACATTGGCAGGAAGAGCCGTTCGAGGCAATTGTATCTAATCCGCCATATTCAATTCACTGGGCAGGTGACAGCGACCCACTACTTATTAACGACCCACGCTTTAGTCCAGCGGGCGTCCTAGCACCAAAGAGCAAGGCAGACCTCGCATTTACTATGCATATGCTTAAATGGCTAGCGACTACTGGCACGGCAGCTATCGTTGAATTTCCTGGTGTTCTCTACCGAGGTGGTGCAGAAGCTAAAATTCGTAAATACCTCATAGATAACAACTTTGTTGATGCTGTCATACAGCTTCCTCCTGACTTATTCTTTGGAACTGGCATAGCTACCTGCATTCTAGTACTCAAAAAGAGCAAGCACGACAATGCTACGCTTTTCATTGACGCTAGCGCCGAATTTGTGCGAGGTGGTAACAAGAATAAGCTCAATGAAGCCAATCGCAATAAAATTCTGGAAGCATACACCAATCGCGTTGATGTAGACCACTTTGCAAAGCTTGTGAAAAATGGCGATATTGCCACGAACGATTACAATATTGCGGTCAGTAGTTATGTTGAACGAGAAGATACACGAGAAATTGTGAATATCGCTGAACTCAACAATGACATAAGCCAGATTGTCGCCAGGCAAAGCAAGCTACGCGCAGAGATTGATGCGATTGTGTCAGACATTGAGGGTGGTCATGAGTAAGATTGACGACCTCATTAAGCAGTTTTGTCCTGACGGTGTGGACTTTATGGAACTAGGTGAGCTACTTGACTATGAACAGCCTGGCAGATACATAGTCAGTAGCACAAATTATAGTGATGAGCATTCCACGCCGGTTCTTACAGCTGGTCAGAGTTTTATACTGGGTTACACCAACGAAGAGCACGGTATTTACATGGCCAGTTCGGAAAATCCTGTGATTATATTTGATGATTTTACTACCTCATTCCACTGGGTAGATTTTAACTTCAAGGTGAAATCATCGGCAATGAAAATGCTACGCCTAAAACCTGACAATCCTATTGATTTTCGTTTTGCATACTACGCAATGCGATGCATAAACTATAGCCCCACCGACCATGCGCGTCATTGGATTTCTCAATACTCAAAGTTTACGATACCTGCACCTCCTCGCGAAGTGCAGCAAGAAATAGTGAAAACACTGGACAAGTTCACACAATTAGAAGCGGAGCTAGAAGCGGAGCTAGAAGCGGAGCTAGAAGCGGAGCTAGAAGCGAGAAAGAAGCAATACCAATACTATCGCAATCAACTTTTGACATTTGATTCATCGGGGGGGGGCGAAGTGGAAGACCCTTGGCGAGGTGGCGATGTACTCTAAAGCTAGAATTGAAGCCGAACACCTCAACGATGATAATTACGTTGGGGTTGATAACATTTTGCAAAACCGACAAGGTAAAACCGCGTCCAGCCATGTACCTAGCTCTGGAAATCTTACACGATTTGATAGAGGTGATGTACTTCTTGGAAACATTCGACCATACTTGAAAAAGATATGGCACGCTGACAAAACTGGCGGTACAAACGGTGATGTTTTGGTAATAAAGTTGACAGATGATAGCGTCACGCCAAGATACCTGTACCAAGTTCTATCAGATGACAGATTTTTCGACTCCGAAATGAAGTATGCAAAAGGCGCAAAGATGCCACGTGGCGACAAGAATTCGATTATGAAATATCCTGTACCCGTGCCGTCAATTCCAAAGCAAAATCATATAGTTTCAGTTTTAGATAAATTTGACGCTTTAGTGCATGATATCACTGAGGGCTTGCCTGCCGAGATAACCGCGCGAAGAAAACAGTATGAGCATTATCGTAACAAGCTACTGTCATTTACGGAGCTACCTGCATGAACAAGTACAGCATGGTGGCGGAAAACCCGCATAGTACAGTTGTTGCCGAGTTTATACCCGCCGCGCGCCGCGCTAGCGATTATCAAAGTGAAGCTGAGCTAGAGCAGGCATTGATTGAACAGCTGCAAAGGCAAGCATACGAGTACCTGCGTATCTCCAGCGAAACCGACCTCATTACTAATCTGCGCGCTCAATTAGAAAAACTCAACGATTACCAATTTACCGACACTGAGTGGGAACAGTTCTTCAAGCAAAACCTCGCCAATCCTAGCGAAAGCATAGAGGAAAAGACTACTACTATTCAGGAAGACCATGTTAAAAACCTAACGCGCGACGATGGTACGGTTAAAAATATTAGATTGCTCGACAAGGTAAGCATCCACAATAACAGCCTGCAAGTCATCAATCAGTACGAAATTGAGGGCGCACGAGCAAATCGTTACGATGTGACAGTATTAGTTAATGGACTACCTCTAGTTCATATAGAACTAAAACGGCGTGGCGTGGACATCAAAGAGGCGTTTAACCAAATAAACCGTTACCAGCGCGATAGCTTCTGGGCAGGTAGTGGGCTATTCGAGTACGTGCAGTTATTTGTCATTAGCAACGGAACGTACACAAAGTATTACAGCAACACCACTCGTAACCAGCACGTTAAAGACGGTGGCAATATCAATAAAAAAGGCAAAAAGACCAGCAACAGCTATGAGTTTACAAGTTGGTGGGCAGACGCTCGCAACAAGCCAATTACTGATTTGACCGATTTTGTTGCAACGTTTTTTGCAAAACATTCACTACTGAATGTGATTACTAAATACTGCGTATTTACAAGCGACCGTTTACTGCTGGCGATGCGGCCATACCAGATTGTAGCAACCGAGCGTATTCTTAACCGCGTAGAGGTTAGTACTAACTATAAAAAGTTAGGCACCATAGAGGCGGGTGGCTACGTTTGGCACACCACCGGTTCAGGTAAAACGCTGACCAGTTTCAAGACCGCTCAGCTAGCAAGCAAGCTAGAAGACGTAGAAAAAGTACTATTCGTGGTAGACCGCAAAGACTTGGACTACCAGACAATGAAAGAGTACGACAAGTTCGAAAAAGGCGCCGCGAACAGCAACACAAGCACCGCGAAACTCAAAAAACAGTTGGAAGACCCGAACGCTCGCATCATTATCACGACTATCCAAAAGCTAGATAAGTTCATCAAAAAGAATGAGGGGCACCGCATTTTTGACGGACACATCGTTTTAATTTTTGACGAATGTCACCGCAGTCAGTTTGGCGATATGCATCACTCCATTACCAAGAGCTTCAAGAATTACCACCTTTTTGGTTTTACGGGCACTCCTATTTTTCCGCAGAATATATCAAGTGGTGGACGCGCCGACCTTAAGACCACCGAGCAAGCCTTTGGCGAAAAGTTGCACACATACACCATTGTTGACGCCATTACCGATAAGAACGTTTTGCCATTCCGCATTGACTACATCAGTACTGTACGTGAAGCAGAAGATATAGACGACGAACAGGTGCGTAGCATTGATACTGAGGCAATCTTAGGAGCGCCGGAACGCATTAGCAAGGTCGTGCAATATATTCGCGACCACTTCGACCAGAAGACTAAGCGGAACAGCACCTACATGTTTACCGGTGCGCTGCAAAACATTCACGAGGTTGCCACCGCGCGCGACAGGCACGCCATCGAAGAAATAAAGCAGCGTATTCGACTTAGCGGCTTTAACTCTATTTTCGCTGTCAGTTCTATAGAAACGGCAAAAAAGTACTACGCCGAATTCAAGCGCCAGCAAGCAGAGGCTCCAGAGGCGTTACGGCTCAAAGTGGCTATTATTTATAGCTACGGCGCCAACGAAGACGAAGAACTTTTTGACGGGCTAGAAGACGAGAACAGTGAGGGTACCGAGGGGCTAGATAGTAGTTCACGCGACTTTCTTGATAACGCAATTCGCGATTACAACCAGATGTTTGCAACTAGCTATGATACATCAGCCGACAACTTCCAGAATTATTACAAGGACGTGTCGCTACGTATGAAAAACCGCGAAATCGACCTGCTTATTGTGGTTAACATGTTCCTTACTGGCTTTGATGCAACGACCCTCAATACGCTGTGGGTGGACAAAAAGTTGCGGTCACACGGTTTGCTGCAAGCATATTCTCGCACCAATCGTATCCTAAACTCAGTTAAAACTTTTGGTAATATCGTGAGTTTCCGTAACCTTGAAAAAGCCACCAATGACGCCTTGGCATTGTTTGGTGACAAAGAAGCCGGTGGCATTGTGCTGCTCAAGAGCTATAACGATTACTACAATGGCTACGACGACAACGGTAAACATCAGCGCGGATACGTGGAGCTGGTTACCGAGCTAATGGAGCGGTTCCCTGTAGGTCAACAAATCATTGGTGAGCAGGCTCAGAAAGAGTTTATTAAGCTATACGGGGGCATCCTGCGCGTGCGTAACATCCTGAGTACGTTCGACGATTTTGAGGGCAATGAAATTCTTTCTGCCCGTGATGTTCAAGACTACCACAGTATGTATATCAATTTGTATAACGAGTTCCGCAAGGGTACCGATGCCGACAAAGAAAACGTCAATGACGATGTTGTGTTTGAGATGGAGCTGATTAAGCAGGTAGAAATAAACATTGATTATATCCTTGAACTGATACGCAAGTACCACGCCGGAAACCAAGAAGACAAAGAACTACTCGTTGACATCAATAAGGCTGTTGATAGTAGCGTTGAGCTACGCAACAAGAAAGACTTGATAGAACAATTCATTACCTCACTCAACGTCAATTCATCGGTAGATGAAGACTGGCGTAAATTCGTCGATACTAAAAAGGTAGAAGAACTTAACCGCATTATCCAGGAAGAGGGATTAGACCACGATGAAACCTATCGCTTTGTAGACAATGCATTCCGCGATGGCTCGCTGCAATCCACCGGCACGGCAATTGCTAAAATTCTGCCGCCCGTATCACGCTTTTCAGCAGATAACTCACGCGGCAAAAAGCGCGAAACGGTGCTCGACAAGCTGACCAACTTCTTTAATAAATTCTTTGATATATCTAGCGGCAAAATGGAGGACTAGCAAATATGTCAAAAGGAATAATCTACTTAATGTCCACCGCCGTATCTGGCCTGGTGAAGATTGGCAAAACTGGCACGGTCAATTATCCAGAACGAATGCGCTTCCTGGAGGCTAATGGATACTACAACGTTGCGGGCTTACGACGCTATTTCGCTATCGAGCTTGAAGATTATGACGATAAAGAAAGTCTACTGCACGAAATTTTTAGCAAACACCAAGTTGGTACCAGCGAGCTTTTTGCGTTAGACCAAGACCTAGTACGTCAATTGTTGCTATCATTTGATGGTAAAGTTATCTATCCTGAAAAAATCAACAAGGAAAAAGAGTTCGACGAAGTGGCGACCGCCCGCAAGCAAGGTGCGTTATTCAGCTTTTACCGTAAAGGTTTGCAAGACGGTGACGAAATCAACTTTATATCTGATAAATCTATTATCGCAACCGTCAGCGGAGAGCGAGAAGTTGAGTACGGCGGTCAAGTATGGAAGTTGTCACCACTAACATACAAGATTTTCGAGGATAAGGGGCAGCTAAACAGTAGCGGCGCCTATCAGGGTGCAAACTATTGGCAATTCAATAATCACAAACTAAAAGATTTGCCTGATAAGTAGTCGGTTCTAACCTATATTTCAAATTTTCCGAAAAATTTTTGGCAACGACATATCGACACATGTGGTGAGGGTGTCACTGCCTACCCCCCCGCCCCTTGTCAACTATGTAGGCAACGGTGGTGGGAGTGCGCGAACCGCCACGCCGGAGGCCAGTTACCTCTGTTCAGTCTATTGATGTAATCTGTTTTAAGCTATAGAATAAGTGAGTAGCGCGGTTCTGACTTCTGCCAGAACGGTGCACCAATTAAAATATCGAGGCTTGCCCTCGGTTTTTTAATTGGTTTGTGTCTATGTGTTCTAACTCTCGACCTCGACCCGAAAACTATAGTCGAGCATTTTGGGCTTATGCACTTACAAATATACGAATGTTTGCATTTTTGCGAATGGTTGTGTATACTCAAAAATATGAAAATGACAGACTTGCTACTTCACCCCGTACGAATCCGTATCCTCCAAGCTTTTTTAGGGGAGCGTGAGCTAACGACTGCTCAGCTTGCGGCAGAAATGGGTGATATTCCTCCGGGCAGGATTTATCGACATGTAACTTTGCTAGCCGATGCGGGAGTTTTGGAAGTTAAGTCCGAACGGCGAGTGCGTGGCGCAGTTGAGCGTTCATATGGCTTGGGGATCAAGACCAAACCTGATGTAGCAGAAATAAAAAAAATGACCCGTGATGAACATCTGCAGGCTTTTACGGCATATGTAACCGGACTGCTAGCAAGTTATGAACGGTATCTTGATAGTGACAAGCCGGATCTGGTACGTGATGGCGTTGGTTATTCTATGAATGCATTGTGGCTGAGTGATGACGAGTATGCTGATTTCGTAAAAGATATCGCAGCCGTCGTAACGAAACGGACAAAAAATAAACCAACAGCAGAGCGAAAGCGTCGCCTGATAGCGAGCGCATTTATGCCACTGCTTAACAACAAGGAGGGATCGAATGACTGAGCGTCAGATCGAATTTACGTCAGACAACTACAAATTAGCGGGTACTTTCGTGACACCGGATGAATCCAAGCCTCTACCAGCAGTGTTGATGCTACCGGGGTCGGGCCAGACGGACCGCGACGATAATGCCAAGAAGCTTGCCATAAATGTATTTCCGCAGGTGGCGGAGGCGATGAGCAGCATTGGCGTTGCTAGTTTACGATATGATAAGCGTGGCGTCGGTGAGAGCGAAGGTGATTATTGGCGCAGTGATTTAGATGATCGCATAGCCGATGCGGGCGCGGCGATCGAATGGCTAAAGGCTCAAGATGACGTAGACTCTGATAACGTATATGTTCTTGGCCATAGCGAGGGTGCGCTTGTAGCTACAAGTCTTGCTGCGGGACGTGCGGCGGTTGCGGGTGCAATTCTGCTGGCCGGATCGGCAAAGACAGGCGAAGAGACGCTAATCTGGCAAGGCGAACAAATTGTTGGCAGTCTGACGGGATTTTCAAAATGGCTTGTTGACCATCTGCATATTGATGCTAAGAAAAAGCAGCAACAAGCCATTGATAAGATAAAGAAAAGCACCAAAGACACGTATAAAGTTCAGTTCATACAGAGGATAAATGCCAAGTGGATGCGTGAATTGCTCGCTTACGAACCAGAACAAGATTTGGCGAAGATTAATGTCCCAGTTCTTGCGATTACCGGTTCGAAGGATATACAGGTTGACCCTGCGGATCTTGAGCGTATGAAGCAGCTGGTCAAGGGTCCATTTGAGGCGCACTGTGTGCCAGACGTAACGCACCTATTGCGCGCAGACGCAGGCGCTCCTGGTATCAAAACATACAAGGAGCAGGCGCGGCGGCCAGTTGACGAGCGCGTTATAAATTACATAGAAAACTGGTTGAAGGATAAAATAAAACGGTAAATAGTACTAGGCGTGGAGCACTGCTCGGTAGGTCTATAAGAGCGCATGATTAGCTTGCGATCAATGATGAAAAAATCCAGTCCCAGCGGCTGGATTTTCATAACATGACTGACGAGATTCTAATCTTCAATATCTTTATGGAAAATCTAGTCGGCTATCTAAACGATATCCACGTATGCTTTTAATTTTATAAAATATGTGGTATTATATGCAAATCGCTCCTATGTTATCTACACAAGGAGGTGGTGAGCGATGTCAGACACAGAGAAGTTCATCTGCAGCTTGATCGTAACCCAAGCACCGATGCTGCAAGACGTGATTGACTCCAAGAAATGGGGCGTCATTACACTCTCGGTCGCGACATTCAGTGCTTCGCTCGACGATGATTTATCTGTCGTGCCGACGTGCAAGTTGAGCGAATTACAACTTCGCAACATCAGAAACATCCAGCTCGATGACAACGACCAACAGTTTTCATTCGAAGGCGACTATCGGTTTAGCTACGAGCATAACTCGCACAGCCAGTCGTATGTACGAACTGAAACAACTAGCTATCGAGTAATCGTACGCTGGTCTAGTCGGTTCGAGCAAGATCTAACTGCGTACCTTTTGCAACTCGATTAGCCCGTTTGGGGTCGAGCAAATGCCCGTTCTTTTGGACGGGCATTTTACATTTAAAACACCTTTAATGACAGGGTTTCTGGAAGCCTGTTATTTCAGTGATGTGTGATGGATTAGTACTCGCATGCTTTGTGAAAGCCGTCTATTTAAAGGTCTATTTTAGTGAAACGTAATGTCATCATTTACCTCTGTTAAGCAAACTCTAAAATGTACTTGATGCATTGTAAATTAAACAATGTAATATATTTATCTTATATGACGAAGTATATTGTGGTACTTTCCGTTATTTCGTTGACCCATGGTGCTGCAAATTGATACGATTGTACGCGTGTTCTGCGCAAAGCATGACACACAACCCTCCGTGTCAACACAGACATTCCGAAAATTCAATAAATTGAATCAAACGCGACACGGAGTAAAGATCCTGTTCCAGATCTATAAGGAGAAATTTCATGACAATCAAACCATATATAGCGGCGGTTGCCGCAGTCTCTTCGCTTGCGCTTTTTTTCGGCCAGACCGCTCATGCGCAGGCGCCTAACTTCATTGGTAGTCCGTCTAACTTTAATCCTGGCAATCAGTTGCCTGCGCCCGGTTCGAGAGTTCAGCCACGAGGCGGGTTTCCGCCGCAGCAGGTTCAATATCGAGTTAGGGTCAATGAAAGGATTCAGTACAGCGAAAGGCATAGCTGGACATATAGCGAACGTCGTACGGACGACACTCAGCGTCAGCACAGGGCGGCTAGGCCGGCGGCTCCTAGGTCTAGTAATTTGTATATAAATGGCCAGTGTACTTGGTACGCAAAAAAGCGTCGACCTGATTTGCCGAATGGGCTCGGAAATGCAAATACTTGGTATGCGCGGGCGGCAGCCAAAGGCTATAAAGTCGGTTCGTCTCCTCGTGTAGGTGCAATAGGGGCGACGTCACAAGGAGCACTTGGACATGTCGTATATGTCGAGTCGGTCCATAGAAACGGTACGATTACTGTTTCTGAAATGAATTACAACGGAGGCGTTGGCAAGGTCCACACACGCACCGTCGCGGCAACTCAGTTTAAGTATATCTACAGAAGCGTCGCCTAGAGTTATAATACCAACCCTGTGTGCTCCGCAGGATTCCTCAGAATGTTTGTCTGTTGGTGTGTTTTTTCGGATAAGTTTTCCGTGCCCAGCACGTGATCAACGACGAGCTCTGCTATGCCTTGACCGCCCATGACGCCGGAATGGTGAGAGCCAGCTGCTAAAGTGACGTTTGTGTCGCCGATTTTGCCGACAATCGGCAAGTCATCGCGATAGGCTGAGTAGTATCCGGCGCTATGGCCGAATGGTTCGATGGCTAGATTGTGCCGAGCAGGGTCACGATAGTCGGCGTCCCAACGTGACGAACATTCGCTAAACATTGCATAGGTGCGGCCAACGAATAGGCTTTTGTGGTCGATTTGTAAGTCGGCCTCGTAGGAATTATTAGGGCGTGGATCTGTACTGGGTTCGGTAATTAACAAATCATCCGTAGCGGCATAGCCGTAGCTAGCGTGACCTTCGCGGGTAGATATACGGCCAATCGCCATGTCCGGAGTAATGACAAAAAAGTTTGTGTTGTCTGGTACTCCAGGTGTGTTAGCAAAAAACAGTTCGCGCTGCGTGATGGTAAAGTTGCGTGCTAGTCGTTCGGATTCGTCGCCCGATAGTAGCTGCGGTAGCTTGATGGCAAATGCACCGAGCGCCAGGATGATTTTGTCGCTATATATTTTTTCGTTGCCAAAATCGACGCCTATTGCTTCGCCGTTTTTTCCGAGCAAGATTTTCCGCGCGATAGTCCTGGTGCGGTAAGTGACGCCGTGACCGTTGCTATCTGCCCGACTGCAATCCATAAGCCAGCTTCGCATTACGTCGAAATGTAGTCGGCCGGCGTTATCAACAATCATAGCCCCCTCTATGCCGTCACCGTCTAGCAGTGGAAATTGCTGTCGTAATTCTTCTGCACTAACTTCCCGAGCTTGGGGATTAAACCCCCATGCTTCAGTGTCATTTTTGATACTTCGGTAATAGTCCATATCCGGCCTACCAAGTGTGCCCGGAGGAAGCAATTCCTGAATATGACTTGGTCGCTCTTTTGCTCCGACGGTAAAGATATACGGAAATTGTTCATATGCTCGCTCGGTAGCGTTGCTGTTTTTGTCACGTTCGCGTAGTTCTTCGTCAACACGGCTATACAGTTTCATGCCCTTGTCGACTATTTCTGCTAAAGCAAATGAGTCGTTAAACATGCGATATTGCTCAAGTGAACGCCCAGCAATGCCGCCCCATTCACTTTCTTGAGTTACGGCTAGAATGTTCGAATTCTTGCCCATGGCATCGTACATGGCGTTTGCCGTGTGTAGCCCGACTGCTCCACCACCAACAATTATCGCGTCGGCTGTGTTTTTAGAGTTCTCCATACTATGAGCCAATATCCTTCTTGTTTTTATAACTATATGCTGTTATTGGCTTTTGTCAAATACTTGAAAATGGTAGTCGTCATTTTTGTAGTTTAAGTACAGACAGTTGGAGTCTCGTTGCGCTATAGCTGTTATACTATGAACAACTATGAACAAATACATTGAATCTACGAAGGCCTTTATTTCGGATAATCAAAAAACTATAAAGACCGTTTCGGGAATTGCGTTCGGGTTGTTAGCTCTTGCAGTTCTTGTTGCGCTATTTATATATAACGTTAATGAGGGCAAGCCAAACATCGTGTATCAGCCCGTCAAAGCGTGTGAGTTGCTGACACCAGTGAAGGCAGAAGACTTGCTGGGTGACAAGGTATATAGCACTGACGCAAACAAGCCTGTTATTTCGGGCAATACTGCTACTAGCAAGTGTGGCTATACTGACAGGAACCCTGATCAGACGAAAATGCTGCTTGCGGCTGTATCGGTACGCTCGGCTATAAACAATAAGGGCACAAAGCAAAATAAAACTGATTTTGAAGCGTATAAAAAGGGTAGTTCTAGTGAAGCGGTGAAAGACGTAGGGGACAGTGCGTATTTCGATAAGTCAGTTGGTCAGCTCAATGTTCTTAGTGGTCGGATGTGGCTTAAATTCTTCTACGGCGTCGGTTCGGCACCCGAAGCAAATACGCTGGAAAATGCCGTAAAACTTGCGCAAAAAGTCTTGCAATAGTTGCCTACACACAAAGCTCTTGGCCTTGTCATGACGCGCGTGTGATTATTTTTTCTCCGTAGTCTGCATATTGCGCAAGTTACGATTGACGAGAAGCTGTGTTTTTAAGTGGGTTTCGAATTGCTCAGGGAAGGGTACGCCTCGTAGTTTGACGGGCTTGGTTGTTGATTGCAAACGAAGTGTAACTGTGCCATATTCGAACAAGTGACCGGCGAAAGTTTGACGCACTTCAGTCGTTTTTATGTCGCGTAGATCAATCTGTTTGTTAGATCGCTTCATGAGACATTTTATAGAAATTTTATGAGATGACAACTTGTATTCCAGAGAGCGCCATGCGAAAAAAACAATGAATGATACGATGAAATTTAAAATTACTCCAAGCAAGATTATGTCTATGACATACGTTCCTATGTGAAGTCCTAATTGTAGACGTTCACCTCGTCTCGTTGGTCCTGTCAAAATTACGAATGCACTAAAAAACAATATGAAAATTCGGAACACTAAAAGGCGAGCAAATATATATCCGGCGCTTTGCTTGATCGTACGATCTTGTTCTGAGAGGTAGCTGGCATACATTTATGACTGTACACCCATAAAAAATTTTACGTCGTAATCTTTGCTACAAATATAAGATTATTACTTGCTAGTCTTAGCAATATGAAGCTTTCGGTTTGCTAGCATTCTCGTTTCTAGTTGTGTTTTGAATTGTTTGGGGTGAGTAATACCTTTTAGGCTTACTGGTTTTTCACCATGTTGTAATGTAACTTTTATGGTTGCGTAATTAAAGTAATTTCCTAAGATATTGCGGTTAATCTTGCAGCCCTCGATGTCTGCGAGATTAATGTATTTATCTCTTGATGCCGTAAACCCTCGCCTAATGATAAGGCTATGGATGGATATTCGATATTCAACTGATTGCCATGCTGCAAAAATTAACAAGAATAGTATGAAATTACTTGGTATGCAGACAAGTATTATTTTAATGTCTAACGTGCTTATGTGAAAACCCGGAATCGTAGGTATTGACGATGCTTCGTCGCCAATAAATGCTAAGAAAGAATAAAAAGTCATGAAAACAACTTCCGCTATAAGGAGTCGGGCAAACATGAATCCGGCGCTTTGATTAGCTATGTAATCGATATCGATTAGCGCATCAGTCCTCATATATATATTGTACATTGTTGGTGTTAATTAATCTGTGAGGGCGAGATTCGCAATTTACTTGCTCGTCGTGCTACAATCGGCGCACAAGGAGTATCTGTGGAGAGACCAACTGCGCCCGACAGCGACAAGATACCGAACGGCTGGAATGAACAGGCGGCGAATGACTATGACCTGTATAGGCCGCGGGATTACTCTGAATTTCACTACGATACCATTACTGCCGCCGACGTAAAATTTATCGTCAATGACGGGCTACAGCGAGTCAAAGACTATTACGAACGCGTCATCGAGACCGACGAGCTGACATGGAATACCGTAATGGCTCCGCTTGATGACGCCGCTGATCAGATGGCGCATGTACACGGAAGGGCTTTGATACTTGGTGAAGTGCACCCGGATCAAGAAGTCCGAGATGTCGTAGCGGAGCTCGAGACAGACTTTATGCTGGAGGCGTCTGCCGTATGGTATCGAAAAGATTTATTGTCAAAAATTAAGGCATATTCAAAGACTCGTGAAGCAAAGAAGTTAAAGGGCGAAAAGGCTAGGTGTCTAGAAGCGACACTCTATATGTATAGTCAGCTCGGTTTTAACCTGCCCCCGAAAAAGCAGGCTCGATTGAGGGAGATTGATGAAAAGTTGACCGTATATGCGGCTGAATTTGCGTTGAACTTAAAAAACGATAATACGGTCGTGATGTTGACTCAGGAAGAGCTGGCAGGTATGCCGGAGCGCTATATAAATGACCTGGAGCGAACTGATGACGGGGAATATGTGGTAACTATGAAGTATCCACATGTTGATCCTATTTTCATGCAGGCCGAAAATCGCGAAACGAGGCGAAAAATAAGTGAGGCATTTCATTCTGTTGGCGTGGAAGGAAATCGACAAATCTTAGAGGAATCGCTTTCACTGCGTCATGAATATGCGAAGATTTTAGGATATTCCTCGTGGATGCACTACAGTACGGATACTCATATGGTAGAAACGCCAGAGAAATTGATTGAGTTTTATAACGAACTATATGATCCGCTCATGGAGCGTGCCGCGCCAGAGTATGCAATCATGCAGGAGATGCTGGAAATTGACGGCCACGAGGGTCCGCTCATGATTTATGACCGTGATTATTACGTGGCGAGATTGCAAGAATACAAGTATAAGATTGACCACGGAAAAATAAACGAATATTTGCCAGTCGAAGCCTGCTTAGATGGGCTTCACGAGCTGTCGGGGGAACTGTTTGGCATAAAGATTAAGCAGGTTGATTTGCCGGTTTGGCACGAAGACGTAATGGCATATTCGGTTGAGGACGCCAAGACGGGTGAGCTCAAAGCTACATTTTATTTGGACTTGTTTTCAAGGCCGGGTAAGTACACGCACGCAGCGACTATACCACTGCAACATGGTCGTAGGCTTGCGGATGGTACTTACCAAAAGCCTAGTGCAGTTATAGTTGCGAACTATTCACGACCTTGCTTTACGTACGAAGATTTAATTACACAGGCACATGAGGATGGGCATTTGTGGCAAATGCTTTTGACCAAGGCTGAGCTTATGGACTTTTCTGGCTGTAGTGTTGAGCATGACATTTGCGAAGCGCCGTCGCAAATGATGGAGAACTTTATAAAGGAACCGGAAATACTGCGGCGCATTATGAAACATTATCAAACAGGTGAGCAGCTTGATGATGAATCTATAAAAGCTTTGGTGGAGTCGCAGCAGATTTATGATCTGTTTGAGTATTTGCGGCGGATGCATCTGGGTGACATAGACCTGACGCTGCATGGCGATTCGGAACAGTGGGATATCGCACAGGTTAATCACAATAGCTCATCGATTGCTATGTTTTTACAGCCAGAAGGTACTTTTTTACCAGGAAAGTTTGGACATATCATGGGCGGCTATGAGGGCGGTTACCATACGTATGCGTATTCGAAAGTAAAGGCCGATGATCACTATAGTGTGTTTGAGCAAAGCTCATCGGCTTATCGTGAAATCGGTATGAGGTACCGGCGAATATTTCAAGAGCGCGGTGGTACGATTTCGTCTGCCGAAAACGAGTTGGAATTTTTAGGTCGTGAGCCAAATCACGAAGCATTTCTGCGGCGTATGGGTATCGTAGCTACAAAAGCTACGCTACAAACGCCCGAACCAGGCTCTTAAGCTGCGTCGTCGTTTTTAGGATTGGCGTGTCGAGGTGATTGATTGAGATTGTCACGAATAAGTGTGTGAATCTTGCGGCAGGTGTTTTCTCGTTTCTCCGCTTCCGCCCTTGAGTGGGTCGGCTCTATGCCTTTGCATAGAAGTCGTATGACAGGTTTACCGTCTCGGTCATTTTCAATTTGTTGCCGTAGTGCGCATTTGCCCATTTCACCTAACATGTTACAGCCATAAGCAATTTTAGGAGCGTCGTCATGTTGCGGTCTTTCTTCGACCGAAGTAGGGTCGTCTTCATCAGAGCAGTCGGTTTGACTATAGGTACTACGTTCATGATCTGATATGGGTGTCCTAGATTCGTACGAGACGTAATATATAGGTTCCCTATGTATAGCCATGTTGAAGGTTCCTTTGTAGCTCCATTATACATAATGTTTACGGTTTTAAATTTTACTTAGTATATTTTCTTTGGTTTAAGCTTACGGTGTACATAAAATGCCTGATTATGCCGAAACATAAATCAAACGAAACATAAAAGCAACCTTTTTTTGCGTATAACGCTTGCGCTTCATGCAATTTCGATTATACTTATGCTCATGAAGAAACATATCCTTGGATTCACATTAGTCGAAATTATATTAGCAATATCCGTTTTAGGAATTTTGGGCGCTATTGCTGCCGTAAACTTATCTGGCTTTGAGACATCATCAAGCAACAAAGTTCGTTCCACGGAGGTCAAGCAATGGGCTTCTACCTTTGATTTGTACAAGAGTCGATTTGGGGTTTGGCCAGTGTTGCCTAAAAGTGACGGCACTTCAACTGTCTGTCTGGGCGACTTTACGACAGTTGGAGGCAAGTGCGGTAACTTAGCTACGCAGTCGTATAGTGGTGCAGTAGACAATAGCTTGCTAAAGGCTGTAGAGACGGTCGGCAATCAACCTAAAGACACTGCACCAGCGGTTGGCGATAAGATTGCCGGGCCGGTTGCATATATGACACAGACGACCGATCAAAATACTGGCATCGCTACTGTAACGATTAAGTACGTAGGTTTCTTTAAAGGCAATACTTGCCCAGAAGGCTTTGATCCATACAGCACGAACATACCCCAGGAACTTAATGCAGTTTCATGTTCACTCCATGATGGTGGCAGTAGCTTTGCGTATGATTCTGGAAACCCACCAGTGCCACCTACGTCTACAACCGCGACACCAGTACCGACTCCAGTCGCGACTCCAATTGCAACTCCAGTCGCAACACCAACTCCTACTCCAAGACCAACTCCTACTCCAAGACCAGCTGCTACTCCTATTGCGTTACCGATCCCCGTGCCAAGTACTTCAACAACCGCTCAGCAGAAATGCCCTAACAATACAAATACTTTCACAAAAGGTTTCAGCGTCGGATTCTGCACAGGCCTCTTCCTGACTGGCGTGGCAACGGCAACGACTCTAGCGGTCGGCGGTACCCTTGCAGTAGCTGCAACGTTAGTGGGTGGTCCTCTTGCAGGTGCCGCAGTGATTGGAGCTACTTTGGCTGTCGCAGCAGTTGGTGTCGTAGCGGGTGTGGCACAAAGTGTGGTTGCTGGTGTGGTTACCGGTACGATTGCCGTAGTAGTTGAAGCGACAGTCAATGTAGTGACATCGATATTCAAGGGCATCGGCCATCTGTTCGGCTTCTAAATACGTACCTACTACCACTTGATCTTACCTTCGAGTAATAAATAACACACGACGACTGTCGTGTGTTATTTTGTCGGGGAATTATGATTATTAACGGGCGTCTTTAAGAGCACTCGTGTACCACAGGAGACTTTCAAGTTGTGTTTCTAAGGCAGCTTGAGGGCCGTGGGGACGTTCTGCAATCTCTTTCTTTAGTTTGCCGGTATCATCAAGGGATTCAGACAGACGATCGCTAAAAAATAGTGCTTGCGGGATGGTAACCGCACCCACGCCTGGCAATATCATACGTAGTGTTGCGATGGCTTGCGCACCTCCGCTACTGCCGTGTCCGACTAGTGCGACAGGTTTATCATCAATCTCGTGCCCTATGACATCGATGGCATTTTTAAGAACCGCCGATGTCGCTCGATTGTATTCGGGCGTTACAATGACGTAGCTGTCAAACTCGGCAATTTTACTAAGCCATTTTGCGGTTTCGGTGTCTGGTTTTCGGTTTGGGTCATAGCGCGGACTTGTCGGTTCATTGAGAAACGGCATCGGGTAGTCGCGCAAATCAAGCAGCTCAGCATCCGCCATGTTGTCTAGGTTGCTTGCAACCCATTTTGCTAGTTTGTCTGTATGTCGACCTTGGCGCGTGCTGCCTATGATCACTGCAATTTTTAGGCTCATATATCCCTCCTTTGAGACGTGTTTCGTTACTTTCGAGTATAGACGTGTTGCTATACTTTGTAAAGCATATATATGAAATCATGTATGAAAAGCGGCAACTAGTCACTTGTTATAAGATGCTTGCGATGATAGCATAAGCGAATGGAATTCATTAAGAAACATGCTAAATTTATACCACTTGTAGGCGTAGTAATGGTGATAGGCATTATGTTCGTCACCCTGTATGTTACTGCTCAGCAGGTGTTGCGAACGAATGCAAATTGGCCGCAGATACAGATAGCCGAGGATGTTGCTGCGCAGCTAAATAATAATAATCTTACGCCTCAATCTCTCATTGGTAATTCAGTGGATATGTCTAAGAGCTTGGCATCTTTTACAAGTATCTATGATGTAACTGGACGTACTGTTACCGGCTCGGGGTACCTAGATGGGCAAGTAGCAGTGCCGCCAAAAGGAATTCTGACATCTGCTGAGGGCCAGCCATATAACGCCGTTACGTGGCAGCCAAAGTCTGGAGTGCGTATAGCTGCAGTTGTAGTAAAGGCAAAAAATTACTATGTACTCAGTGGCCGTTCTCTGGTGGAAGTAGAAAAAAATGAAGGTCAAATTCTTACTATCACACTCGTTGGCGGGCTATTGAGTTTAGTGATAGTTGGCGGAATTGTGTGGTTAAAACTGCGCATCGGTCTGTTGGACCATAGTTCACGCAAGTAGATGATTACATAACGGTGTGATTGATTAGTGTAGGCTAGTGTGGTTTAATCAAGCCCACTATGGGCTATACAGTTGAAGACAATGGCAATCGCCGTTACAAAATTAATAAAAATAGAGAAATAGTTAGGCCATCTACTGGTCAGGATTTTTGCGTTGATCGTGTAAAGGCAGGGCTTGGTCGAACGGCTGTCATGCGAGGTCGTATTTTTCATCCGGAAGGCGGAGCTGACGAACCGCTTAATGTTGTAGCTATGAACGGCTGGTCTGCTCCAGCAGCGTCATACTATGAAGGTGCTGGCAAAATGGCAAGTATGGGTATCGCCACTGCGGTTTATGACACTATACATCTACCTAGCATCAAAGATTTTAAGGATTCACTTCGTGCTGCCGAGATGGGTGGCATAGCTATGATTGACATTATGGGAGAAGTTGTCGGCGACAATGAGACTGCGCTAATTGGGCATTCTACGGGAGCGATTACTGCATGGAGGGTCGCGCAAAATGACGATAGGCCTAGTTATGTTGTAGGTGAAGCTCCCGCCGGGATTGAGCACCGTAACATGGGAAGAGTCTATCTGAAAGAAAACCTGAAAGACATAGTGCAAAATGAGTTTATGAAGTATTTCAAACATTTGTTTACTGATAAATTCGGCTTGCAGGTAGCGGGTGAATTTTTAGTACTTAATACGACTGAACCAACTCGACTTATACGACAAGCCTGGATGCTTTCTAAGGGGCCGGACTTGGCGCCAATGATGGCAACAGCTCATGAAAAGGGTATGCTGAACGGCGTTATCCTTCATGGAAACGATAAATTTTTCCATATGGACAAGCAGATCGAAATCATTGATCGTAAAAAACACCTTTTTGATCTAGTGCGAATAGAAGAAGACTCCACGCATCTTCACCCAAATATGTACCCTACTAGAAACGCGGAAATAAGGGTGGAGGTTCTAAATACGCTACGGGGTATCAGAAAGCTTGGTAGCCAAGCTTTGTCTAGTTAGCGTTAGTTTCGTTGCTGAAAAGAAGCGTCTCAAATAGGTCGTCAGCTTCTTCAGAATCTGGACGGGCGTATACCGCCATTTTCATAACAGA
This sequence comes from Candidatus Nomurabacteria bacterium, assembly GCA_023898645.1. Classification (NCBI taxonomy): domain Bacteria; phylum Candidatus Nomuraibacteriota; species Candidatus Nomurabacteria bacterium. Next base: position 403,811 of record CP060232.1, read on the forward strand.
TGGTATTAGTTTGTAGGCTACAAAGTCTCCTGCGAACAGCTTTTCTGCAGGTGGCAGTTCTTCGTGGCTTAATTCGGCGCTCTTACTGTACATACTGTTGAGGATTTTGCGCTGGGCGTCTGGGTCGTTTATTTTTACAACATGACCACTGACTTGTAGTTGGCTTTGGGCGGCTTCATCGTAGATGACGTACTCAGCTCGATTATTTTCTTCGAGGTTTTTGTTTTTTTGAGTTTCGGACTTCGTTGCGAATAATAAGCAGAAGCCGTCGTCGACAGCATAATATATAACAGCGCCATGTGGATTTGCCGAGCTGTCGCTTGTGGCGAGTACTCCACTGTTATGAGATGCCAAGAAGTCGCGTATAAGGTATTCGCTGTTTGATGACGAGGTTGATTCGATAGTGAGCGGCATAACTGTCAATTCTCCTTATGATTTGTCTAATGCTCCTATAGTAGCATTACTTTGCTATAATGTCTCAAGACCTAGTAGGTTTACGTGGCGCGTTGGCGGAGCGGTTACGCAGAGGTCTGCAAAACCTCGTAGATGGGTTCGACTCCCATACGTGCCTCCACGTCGAAATTCATTCCGGCCTCAGGGCAGGCAAAGACGGAACTCTTTGTCTGCCGTTGAGGCCTTCATAGTTCCTCCTCTAAATTTCACAAACAGTAATCTTGGTTTGTAAAATTTGGAAACAGCAGAATTTAAAATAATCTCGATGATGCGAGATTATTTTTGATTGATGGTTGCAAGAAGTTCGGGAAATGTCGGATCAAGGAAATGTCCCATGTCGTCAAAGCTATGCACGATTGCTGAGGGCAGATCTCGTTGGAACTTGGCAAGTTCCGTATATGATACGACAGGATCGTCTTTGCTATGGAATAGATGAATCGTCTCGGCACTTTCGAAAAGCCGGTCAGCTGAAGATAGAGAGAAGCTCCCGAGGTCTTCTGAAGAATCGTCATCATAGCCGCCTGCAACGAGAATGAGCTGGTGAACTTTTTTGTTTAACGGATACTCTTGTAGGTATTTTGCGAGGAACATAGCGCCGAGGCTGTGGCCGACAATACTGACGTCATCGTCGAAAAACGGAATGAGTTTTTCGAAAAGAATTTTCCACTCTTCAAATACTGCGTTATCGCTGTTCGGAAACGACGGCAACAACACATCTACTTCTGGAAGTTGCTCTGCAAGCCATTGCTTCCAACTGCGTTTTGGTAGTAGACGATTGTAATCCACGGATCTCCCTTGGAGATCTTTGAAATAAGCTTCGTATGAGGAAAAACTATCTCCGCCATGAATTATGAGTATTTGCTTCATATTTTTAGTATACTAGAGACTAAGCGCGGGTGGTGGAATCGGTAGACACGAGAGACTTAAAATCTCTTGGCCGCAAGGCCGTGCGGGTTCAAGTCCCGCCCCGCGCACCAAATTGATATAACGACCCTTGAGGTCGTTTTATTGTGTTCAACATTGTCGATTTATAAGGTTACGTTTGTTATACTATATATACACATCAAATAGATACGAAGGGAATTTGAAATTATGACTGCACTCTGGGTTATTGTCGGTATTATCGTTGTTGTTCTACTGTTTTTATGGGCTACGTATAACGGCCTCGTTACATTAAAGGTTCGCGTTGACGAAGCTTGGAGCGACATCACCGTTCAGCTTAAGCGTCGCGCTGACTTGATTCCTAATCTTGTTAATACTGTTAAGGGCTATGCTAAGCATGAAAAGACCGTCTTTGAGGACGTCACAGAAGCACGCTCGGCTGTTGTGAGTGCTGGCTCACCCAAGGAAGCGGCGAAGGCTGACAACATGCTGACAGACGCTCTGAAGAGCGTATTCGCCGTTGCTGAAGCGTATCCGGATTTGAAAGCTAGTCAAAACTTTTCTGAACTACAGCAGGAACTTGTCGATACAGAAGATAAAATTCAGGCTGCTCGCCGTTTTTACAACTCGGGCGTGCGTGATTTTAATACGAAGGTTCAGGTATTCCCTAACAATGTATTTGCTGGCATGCTTGGCTTTACTCCACGAGAATTTTTCGAGCTAGATGACAAAGAAAAAGAAAAGGCCGAGAAGCCTGTCGATGTTAATTTCGACAAGTAGACATTCTAGGAGCTGCTGATGTACGGAGCAATTGCCGCCAATAAGCGAAACACTGTCATTATCATGGCAGCGTTTGTTGGTTTGATCAGCGCTTTGGGCTATGCGGTCAGTTTATATTACGGCCAAACATCAATCACGTATTGGGTAATTGCAGGCGCTGCCGTCTATGCATTGATACAGTACTTTGCTGCCAGTAAATTAGCCATCATGTCGACCGGAGCACGTGAAATAGAGAAGCGCGATAACCCGCGTCTGTACCGAATTGTTGAAAATCTGGCCATTACCATCGGTATACCAACGCCGAAAGTATATATTATCGATGACCCGGCGCCCAACGCTTTTGCAACAGGCCGCGATCCGAAGCACTCAGTCGTCGCAGCGACGACGGGTATTTTGGATATTATGAACGATCGTGAACTCGAAGCTGTTATGGCGCACGAAATGGGACATGTACAAAACTATGACATTCGCGTTAGCATGATTGCCTTTGGGCTGGTCAGCGCGATTGGCTTTTTATCAGACATTGCGCTGAGGATGTTTTTTTTCGGTGGTAATGACCGTGATCGACAAGTAAGTCCTATTGTTTTAGCAGTTGGTATAGTTGTAATCATATTGGCGCCAATTATGGCCGCATTGATTCAAATGGCAGTAAGTCGTCAGCGTGAATATCTAGCAGACGCCACCGGAGCATTGACCACGCGCGACCCAGAGGGACTTGCTAGTGCACTAGAAAAGCTTGAGAAAAATAGCCGGCCTATGCAGCGTCAAAGTACGGCGACAGCCCATCTATTTTTTAATAATCCATTAAAACCCGGTGCGATTGCGGGACTATTCAGTACTCATCCGCCACTTGCAGACAGGGTGGCTCGGTTGCGAAATACGAAAGGCAAGTTCTAATGGCAACGCAGAAAAAAACAGTTTCAAAGAAAAAAACAAAAGTAGTAAAGCAATCTAAAAAGAAATCCACTAAAGTTACAAAAAGTACTGCTCCTTTCGTGGAGCAGGCCCAGAAAATAATCACACCGCACGTCGTACGCGCAAAGAATTATCTCGCACGACGTCCGCATCGTTCGTTTCGTGTTACGAGACGACGTGACTACAAGCGGTCATTGCAGCTACCGAGTTACTGGTCGTTTACGGCAGTTGTTTGGCGGACTCTTTGGAAAAACTGGAGATTATTTGGTGGTCTGGCAGTTGTATACATCGTAGCGACAATAGTCGTAAGTGGTGTTGGGCAGCAGGAATCATATAATAATCTCGTTTCGGCTCTTAAATCTAGCGGCGGTGACTTGTTTAAGGGTGATTTCGGACCGATTAGTCAAGCGGGATTGCTTTTGGCGGCATCTGTATCTACGGGACTTGCGCCGAACGTAACACAAGCTCAGTCCGTCATTGGCGCGTTAGCTGTACTATTTGGTTGGTTGGCATCAGTCTGGGCGTTGCGCAACGTACTCGCTGGCCATAAGCCGCAACTACGAGATGCTTTGTATAATAGCGGTTCGCCAGTGTTGGCCACGACGCTCGTTAGCTTTGTCGCTATAGTTCAATTACTTCCGGCTGCAATTGCTCTGATCGTCTATACTGCAGCACAAAATTCAGGCCTGTTAGACAGTGGTGTCAGCGCTATGTTGGTTTGGATGGGTATCTCGCTCCTTGGTATCTTGTCGTTATATTGGATTTCAAGCACATTCATTGCACTTGTAATCGTGACGCTGCCAGGCATGTACCCTATGCGAGCCATCAGGGCTGCCGGAGATTTGGTCGTTGGTCGGCGCTTGAGGCTGCTCTATCGGCTGCTCTGGTTAATCTTTGTAGTAATAGTAGCTTGGCTTGTTATCATGATCCCGATAATATTGTTCGATGATTGGGTCAAGAAGCTCGTTCCAGCAATTAATTGGCTGCCGCTTGTGCCGCTATCAATCATCTCGCTCAGTTCGCTTACGCTGATATTTACCAGTAGCTACATTTATTTGCTGTATCGGAGGATTGTTGATGATGACGCCAGTCCCGCCTGAGCGACGTATAGTTGAACTACGCGATTTACTTAATCAATACAGTTACGAATATTACGTACTTGATCAGCCGTCGATTCCAGATGCGGTTTACGACAGCCTGTTCGGTGAACTTAAAAAGCTCGAGTCTGAACATCCTGAGCTTGTCACGCCCGACAGTCCCACGCAACGCGTTGGTAACGAACTAAAGGGCGGGTTTGCAAAAGTAGAGCATAGTACGCGCATGCTAAGCCTTAACGACGTATTCGACCCGACAGAAGTTGAGGCGTGGGTGGCACGCATGGAGAAATTATTACCGGATAGTAAACATGAATTTTTTGCCGATGTAAAAATGGATGGTTTGGCCTGTGCCTTGATTTATGAAAACGGGCTATTTGTACAAGCTGTGACGCGTGGCGACAGCTATGTCGGCGAAGACGTGACGAGCAATGTTCGCACGATAAAAAACGTACCGTTACGACTTAGAGCCGCTAAAGGCTACGAGAAATTTCTAGAAGGTCGCACCGAAATTCGTGGCGAGATTGTGATGCTCAAAAATGACTTCGATACGTTAAATGAAAAACGTCGAAAAGCAGGCGAGCCTGAGTTTGCTAATCCACGAAATCTTGCGGCAGGTACGATTCGTCAGCTGGATCCAAAGTTGGTCGCAGCGCGTCCGTTGCATTTCAGAGCTTATGACTTGTTGCGTGATGATCCAAATGACGTGCCGACAAATATGTATGCATATGAAACGCTGTCTGCGTTGGGCATTACGCGCAACAAAGAAGCCTCTGTGTTTATGAGTTTGCCAGATGTCATGAAGTTCGTTGATCATGTCGGTGAAATTCGTGGAGAACTGCCATTTAATACAGATGGTTTGGTCATCAAGATCAACAACCGGGCACTATATGCAGAGCTAGGAGTAGTAGGTAAACAGCCGCGTGGCGCCGTGGCGTACAAATATGCCGCAGAGCAGGCAACGACAGTCATCAAAGACATCGTTATAAGTATTGGGCGAACGGGTGCGGCGACGCCGGTTGCGGTTTTTGATCCGGTAGTCGTCGCAGGTACGACGGTTCGGCATGCAAGCTTGCATAATGCAGATGAGATTGCTCGACTAGACGTACGGCTTGGCGACACGGTCGTTATATTTAAGGCTGGGGATATTATTCCGCAAGTCGAGAGTGTCGTCATTGAGCTAAGGCCAAAAAATGCAAAGAAATTTGACTACGAACAGGCGCTCGCCGAGCAGTATCCAGAGTTGGAATTCGTGCGTCAAGGCAAGGACGTCGTGTATAGGGTGAAGGGTGAAAGTGGCGAGCTGATTTTGAAACGCTCGGTTCAATACTATGCGTCAAAGGGTGCGCTCGACATAGACACGCTTGGAGAAAAAAACGTTGTCGCACTCGTTGACGCTGGCCTAGTCAAGGACGTAGCAGATATATACACGCTAACGGTCGACGATTTACTAAAGCTTGATCGCTTTGCTGATATTTCCGCAAACAAGCTAGTTGATGCGATTCAGGAAAAGAAAAACCCGCCACTTGAGAAGTTTATCTTAGGGCTTGGGATCCGCCATGTAGGTGCGCAGACGGCTATAGATTTGACAAACAAATTTCAGTCTATGGACGCACTTAAAAACGCAACAATAGAAGAGTTAGAAGAAGTCGATGGGGTAGGTAAGGTTGTTGCTGAATCAATTGTTGCATGGTTCTCTGACGACGATAACTTGGCTTTGCTAGATAAGTTTGAGCGTCTGGGCGTGCAGCCTCATTACACAAAGAAGTCTGGTAGACTCGTCGGACAAAGCTTTGTCGTCACGGGCTCGCTTGAATCGATGGGTCGCGATGAAGCTGCAGATAAAATTCGATCTTTGGGAGGCACCTTCCAGACATCCGTCGCAAAAGACACGACATACCTTGTTGCTGGTGGTAAAGTCGGCGCCTCGAAGCTTAAGAAAGCCCAGGATTACGGCACTAAGGTAATTGACGAAAAGCAGCTGCTGGAATTATTCAACCTGTAAGCCGTGATACAATATGCTTATGGATAAGCATATAGCAATTACTGCAGACGGTTTAATCGTACAGAAAGACAGAAAAACCATACTCGACAAATTAACCTTTGAAGTACCCCGAGGTTCAATTACGGGCTTGATCGGTCCAAGCGGAAGCGGTAAAACAACATTGATGCGAACGATTGTTGGCGTACAAAAATCAACCAAAGGTGACCTGATGGTACTTGGTCAGGACGCCGGTAGCCGTAAATTACGCAGTTCCATCGGTTACGTCACACAGAGTCCAGCCGTGTACGGCGATTTAACGGTGTTGCAAAACCTTTATTATTTCGGTGCACTAGCGCACGCGAGTCATAAGCAAATAGATCAGATTATTAAGAACGTACGATTGAAAGATCAACGCAATCAGATTGTCGATAGTTTGTCTGGCGGACAGCGCGCGCGCGTAAGTCTGGCGGTCGCTCTCCTTGGTGACCCTGACCTATATATATTTGACGAACCGACTGTAGGTTTGGACCCGGTTTTGCGCAACGAGCTATGGAACATGTTTAAGCAGATGGCGGTTGCGGGTAAGACGTTACTTATTTCGAGTCATGTCATGGACGAAGCCGACCGATGTGAAAATTTAATGTTGCTTCGTGACGGCAAGCTCCTTTGGAATGATACCCGCGAGGCTTTGCTTCATAAAACCAAGAAAGACTCTGTCGGAGATGCGTTTATTGCCATGATTGAGCGAAGGGAGAACGACTGATGTACCACGTTAAAGCGACATTTGCGACAACGTTACGAATTTTACGCCAGCTTTCTCATGATCGTCGGACAATAGCGCTCATATTCCTCGTTCCTTGTATTTTGTTGGGGATATTGCGCTGGCTATACGATGGCAACCTAATGATATTTGATCAAATTGCACCTGCGCTATTGGGCATTTTCCCATTTGTCATCATGTTTATTATCACGTCGATTACGACATTACGTGAGCGAACAGGTGGTACCATGGAGCGCTTGATGGTTTCGTCTATTGGCAAGTTGGATCTCGTGCTTGGTTACGTGTTTGCGTTTGGTCTTCTTGCTGCCGTCCAGGCGCTACTTGCAAGTACGTTAGTATTGTATGGTCTTGGGCTGGACATTGCTGGTCCGCACTGGTTCTTAATCGTAATGGCTATGGTTGACGCACTACTTGGGACTGCGCTCGGTGTATTTGTCAGCGCATTTGCAAAGACAGAATTTCAGGCAATTCAGTTCATGCCAGCATTGATACTCCCTCAGTTCCTTATATGCGGGCTACTTATGCCTCTGGATAAGATGCCAAGCTTACTCGAGACTATTGCTTACTTTTTGCCACTGACGTACGCAGTTGATGCGCTCAACACGGTCGTTCATAATGTCGATATTACTAATGACGCCTGGCGTGACCTTTGGGTCGTCGCGGCCTTTGCTGTTGGTGCGATTTTGCTTGGCGCGTTGACTCTTCGTCGTCGGACGAAATAGTTTAGTATACTAGGACTATGCGCAGGCGTATAAAGAAAACCTTTGTTGGGATAATAGGCGGTCTTGTTGTAATCGTAGGTATTATTTTGATTCCTTATCCGGGTCCCGGCTGGTTAGTGGTGTTTACTGGTCTCGGAATATTATCGACAGAATATGATTTTGCTAGACGATGGTTGACGTATGGTCGTGCGAAATATGATGCCTGGAATGTCTGGACGGGAAAACAGAGTTTCATAGTCAAGGCGCTCATATGGTTGTCGACTGCCGCCGTCGTTGTTGCGACTATATGGCTAGTAAATGGCTACGGTATACTCAATCATTTGCTAGGGTTGGGCTGGAACTGGCTAAACTCACCACTGCTGATTTTTCGATAATAACTGTAGTAATGAAAAATGGCCTAGGTGAGTTTCCTCGCCTAGGCCATCCTGCTGTGAAGTTATTTGGTGGTTGCGACTTTTTTGCCGCGTCCGAAGAAGATGTACTCCCTCGAATCCAGTTTGCGCACAGCGCGTCGATACGCACCGGTGTGGCCAGGCCACAACACGCGGTTTTTGCCATGTTCGTCGAAGTACCAGCTTGTACAACCGCCAGTATTCTGAACGGTATGGTCAAGCTCGTGCTGCACCCAGTCGTTGTAAGCGGCTTGCGCATTTTTGGTGGGTGACAGTGCCGCTGCTTTTCGCTTGTCGACCGCTCTAATTGCCTGGACGACGTAATCGATCTGAGCTTCGATCATGATGACGACCGAGTTGTGCCCCAGACCAGTGTTCGGGCCGAGTAGGAAAAACAGATTAGGCATATCCGCAACGGTGATACCCCGATGCGCGTCCATGCCAGTCTTATTCCACATATCGACCAGATTATTACCGCCGCCGCCGACAATCGTCCCCATGTAGCGGTATGAATCCGCAACGTGGAATCCGGTAGCCCAGACGATGATGTCGACCTCGTGCAACGTTTCTTTGCCGGCATTGTCTTTGGTGATGATGCCGTTTTCGGTAACGCTGACGATTGAATCAGTGGTTACATCCGCCTTCGGACTGTTGAGGGCCTCATAGAAGCCAACGGCAAATCCGATTCGTTTGCATCCGGCTGAGTAGCTCGGCGTAAGCTTGCGACGTAATTCTGGGTCGGAAATTTTCCGATTGATGTCGCGTTTCCCTAGGAACTCGATAACCTTTAGCAACTGCAGATGCTTGGTCATGCCTTCACCGATGGACTCTTGCCACAGGTGAATGCCGAGACGGGTTGCCATGCGAGTGCCGGGAATCCATTTGAAACCAAGTTGCGCCAGTCGCGGAATCTTCCAGTCGGGTCGAGTGACGACCCAGGCGGGAGTACGCTGGAACAATGTAAGCTTATCGACTTTGTCGATGATGCCCGGTACCACTTGAATTGCACTTGCGCCAGTACCGACAACAGCGACACGCTTACCTTCGAGGCTAACGCTACTGTCCCATTCCGCAGTATGAAACTGGGCTCCCTGGAACGATTGACGTCCAGGAATGTCAGGAACTGACGGAACATGCAGAGCGCCTACGCCCGAAACGACGAACTGTGCGACATACTCACGGTCATCTTCGGTAGAGACGTGCCAGCGGAACTCGGCCTCATTCCACACGACTTGTACGACCTTCGATCCAAACACAGTATGTTCACGCAGGCGGTGCTTGTCGGCTACGGATACCAGATACTTCTGGATTTCCGCGCCAGGAGCCCACATGCGAGACCAGTTGGGATTCGGTTCGAAGGAAAACGAGTAGAGGTGGGCGGGAACGTCGCAGGCGATGCCCGGGTAGACGTTGTCTCGCCAGGTACCTCCGAATTCGTGTGCTTTCTCAAGAATTACGAAATCGTTGATGCCGGCTTTTTGCAGCTTGATGCCCATACCGATACCAGAAAACCCGGTGCCAATGATTAGCACACGTGTTTCGACTATTGTTGACATTAGGAACTCCTCACATTGGGCATGCTGTTAAGCGCGCCAGAAACAGGATGTGGGAATTATGACATCTTTTATGAGTAATTGTCAATTAAAATATCCCGCCAAATTGACGGGATATTTTTTTAGTGTGAACGATTTAGTTCTTTGGGCGCGCGATACTTACGTTAATCGGGCGGCCATCGAGTTCTTTACCGTTTAGTTGGTCGACTGCCTTTTGGTTGTCATCGTCGTTTTCAAATTCGACGAATCCAAATCCTCGGCTGCGGCCTGATTCGCGGTCCATGATGACACGGGCGCTGACAACTGCACCGATTTGCTCAAAATGAGCTTTCAGGCTGTCATCAGTCGTTGCGAATGCAAGGCTACCAACAAACAAATTCTGTGATGCCATGTAACTGTGATTCTCTTCTATGTACTAATAATTTCAGATCGACCGATTGCTACTACCAGAGTTCCATAGGAATCACTATTAGACGCATGCTTCTGAACAACTTTATTAAAGCATACTTAGAAAGGAAATACTAGTAAATAATTAATGATCTAAGCAATCTTCGGGGGTTGTCGTAGTCAGTGGTGCCGGGCTAGATTAGCGACAGTGTCTCCTTGATTGGCATAACCGAAGTAAAAGATCATCGGCTAGAAGTAGGTGGTGATGACAACACAGCCATCTGCGCCTTTGCCGCCCGCACCAGAGTTGTATCCGTTGTCAGACGCCCCACCGCCACCGCCACCTGCGTTGTGGTTGGTTGCGTCACCTCCGTTGCCGCCGTTAGTCGCGGTCTTATACGCCCCACCGCCACCGCCAATCCCTGGCAGGCCAGGTATGACCGGATAGTAAGAGGTGTTGGTAGTAGCATCCATTGTCGAGGTGCCGTTGCCTGGGGAGACGAAAGTGCCAGACAGGCTGCGTACAGCGAAGATCGACGCTGCACCGCCTCCAGCCGCCGATGATGTAGAGCTCGCCGCCGCCCCGCCACCGCCGCCGCCGCCACCGCCAACGTAGGTCGCGTTCGAGCCTATGCTCCCGTTGCTATTGTTACCCGCTCCACCGGCACCGCCTGCAAACTGGGTGTTGACGGCACCTCCGCCACCTGCGACAGTTGTTCCAGTACTACCACCCAGCCCGCCGTAACCCGGATTGGCGTTAAAGTTGAGCGTGGATATATACGAAATTTCGAGGTTGCTAACGCGAGTTGAGTGATAACTTCTTCCACCGACCATTCCGTCCGTGTCATCCGTAGTGACGGGCAGACCACCGTAGGCTCCGGCGGGGACACTGACGAACATCGCGGTGTCGGGCACATCCGACGCAGGAACAGTGACTTCTTGCCACCCCCCGCCACCGCCACCACCGCCGCCGGTACGGTTTGACGTGGTGGCTCGCCTCGCACCAGAACCGCCACCACCGCCTGGACCGCATAATGTGAACTTCACTGAAACAGCGCCAGACGGCTTCGTCCACGTCTGGAGTTTAAATACGTTTCCGTAGGGCCGCACGGTTGCAGGAGCTATATCAGCGGTGCTTCTGGCAAAAGTAAACGTGGTGGCTGTTGGAATCGAGGTGATAGTCACCGAGGTAACTAGGTTTAACTCGATTGCAGAATCAATGCCGTTAATCCAAACCTTGTCGCCAACCTGATAGCCGTGTGCCGTGAGCGTAGTAAGAGTCACTACGTTTGAGGACACTTGCTTATCGGTGACGTAGTTCGCGCCCAGCGGGGTGAATACATCGACCTGGGCTTGCTTAGCAATCCCAGCGGGGGTGCCCGTAATCGTAGGACTCACCAACGTCTTGTTCGATAGTGACTGTGTGCCGGTGGTGGTTACTACATCTACGCCGTTGGCCTGTACAGTGCCAGTACCCTTCGTCTTCAGGTTTAAACTAACGTTATCGTCACCAACCCCCGTCGAGGAAGTAGCAGTAATATATGGAGCCTGTCCTAGCGCAGCAGATGCTCCGATTAAATAATTGGGGCCGAGAGGATAGATTGTCATTCCCGGCGTACCAGCTGTGTTCGACAAACCAATCGGACTGCTGCCCTTTGATTTTAGACCCAGCGAAACATCGGTTGCACCAAATAGGCTATTCGCAAAAAGATTGGTCGCACTGGCCGTTCGATTAATCTGCAAATGGGCGAGAGACGCTCCGTTTGACTCTAAGTATATGGCCGTGCCCCCATCCTCTGCTGCAATCTGCCGAACCTTCGGAGTGGTGAGCGTCTTATTAGTAAGGGTCTGAGCGCCACTTGTTGTAACTACCTCAACACCGTTAGCCTGAACAACTCCGGTACCTTTGGGGAGTAGATTGAGATTGTGATTTGCATCTTGACCGTCTGCTTTGATTGTTGGTGTTTGGCCGGTGGTTACATAGAACATCAGACTGCCCGAACCTTTGGGGTTGATCTGCAAGTCGATATTAGAATCTGCTCCGTCAACTAGCAGATATGGATTAAGTCCCGTTCCCCTATTGGCGAGGCGTAAGTAGTTGACCGCACTAGGATAAGTGGCAAGAGACAGTAGCGTGTTGCCACTGGTATCAAGAATTGAGGTTCCGATTTTTGGACTAACGAGAGTTTTGTTGGTAAAGGTTTGAGAATCACTGATAGTTGCCGCATCGACACTATTAATTTTTACAGTACCAGTGCCTTTGGTAGTTATATTGAGGTTTTTATTGGTATCATCCCCAATCGCAGCAATGGTTGGTGTACCGCCAGTTGTAGCATATACCGATAGTTTGCCAGTTGCAGATACGACACCGTCGGAAGAGACGTTATTTACCGTTCCGGTAGGAGTTGCTGATTGCCAAGTTGCACCGTCATTGTAGACCGGCAATGAAGCGCCGTTGCCACAAAATCGGCTTAATTCGTATATAGCATATTGGCCATAGTTTGTTGGCTTTCGCATCCAGAGCTCTGCGTCTGACGTCCATCCTCCGGAGATCACTTTGAACGCATCTGCGGGGAAGTTGTACTGAGGCGCCATAGAGTCGGTGCAAGATAGTATCTTTACTCCAACTGCAGGGTTAGTGCCGGAATGTGAGCGCAAGAATGCTAGAATTGTCGCCGAAGCACCGTACGCGCCGTATCCAGCAACGACTTGCAGTACAACCTGAACATCGCGATATACTCCGCTACCCGTTGAAAATGTAGCAATCTTTGTCCATGTATTCGGTCCATCTTCTGGGCCTGTAGAGCCGTATACTGTAGTAACCACAAGTCGAGACGCGTCTGGGAGGGACGAGGCGGGAATATTAGTAATGGTGTTGTTTGACCCAGAAATTGTCTTATTTGTGAGGGTTTGTGTGCCCGAAACAGTCAGGACGTCTACTCCATTGGCCCTTACAGTACCTGTGCCTTGCGTCGTGAGGTTTAGGTTTGTATTTGGCGCCGTAGAAGTAGCACTAATAGCCATTTCGGTCTGTCCGGTCTCGCCGTACAGACGCAGAGGGCCCGAGCCCTTTGGAATAAGCGTTACACCAATATTGGCATCGGCGCCAACGGTTTGAATCAACGGATACGCTCCAGTATATCTATTTGTTATCTGCAAATAATTGACGGCGTTCGCAGCAGGAGACAGCGACAGGATTGTGTTATTATTTGTATCTTTGATTGTACTTACTTTGGGATCGGTCAACGTCTTATTCGTCAACGTCGCCGTCGCCGCGTTCTTCGTCGCATCACTGGTGTTGTCGACCTGATCAAGACCGACATCGGTCTTGGTGAGGGAGACAGCACCTGTTTTGGCGGCAACGCTCGTGACAGGGGCGGTGGCATTGAGCTTGGTTTGAACAGCTGTATCGAGCAATGTTTCGGTGATAGATCCGTCGGCAATAGAAATAGAGTCGATGGCATTAGGTGCAATAGCGTCGCTCGTGACACTGTCTGTTTTTAGCTTGCCGTCGGGGGCGTGAATCTGCTCCAAGAAGTTATTGAGGATACTACCCCAATTGCCCGTGTCGCCGCCCGGTGTTGGGAGCCGAGCCATTTACATAGTCCCTCTCGGGGCGTCACGAGAAACAGCATCCGCTGCACCGGTCGCCAGGTTTTTCAGAATTATGTCCATCCTTACTCTTAAAACCATATACCCCAACAAAACTATTGAACGTTGTAAATTCTCCCTACATTGTAATATGTTTATGGTATATATTGCAATTCATAAACTGGGTGTCAAATGCTGGTAAGCATCTATGGGTTTTTGGATTGAAAATAAACAAACCCGCGCATCGGGGCGCGGGTTTGGAATTGATGATTTTGGTGGAGCATATCGGATTCGAACCGATGACCTCTTCCATGCCATGGAAGCGCGCTAGCCAACTGCGCCAATGCCCCTTATTCAGGCGTTCTGTTCTACACCAAATGTGTAACGTCTGAGCCTTATGATACCAATAAAAACACCTGTCGCCAAGGCAACGACAGGTGTTTCAGATTAAACTTATTTTGTTAAATGATCGATCTTGAATTTAACAAACTAGTCACGTAGTCGAGTTGCGTGTGCTAGGTTTACCGAGCCCAAGAAGAGCGCGTAAAGACCGAGCAACCAAACGAAGTCCATGACTCCTACTACTGGGTAACGCCAGAGCCATATACCGGCGACAACGCCGACTACGCCTGATACTACCCACATGAGCCGATGTTCGCTCGAGACGCTGTGAAACGCCGATACGAACAAGTCGCCCACACCACGAGCAAGAGCTAGCGCACCTACTGTGACGAGGAACGTTGCTTGACTCATGTCTGGGTTACGAACCAGATACACGCCGACACCCAGCATTACAACACCGACCAGTAGTGAAAACCACCAGGAAGTGTTTATGCCGAGATCACGGAAACCGTGCACCAGCTCTACGACGCCGACTACAACTACGTAGACGGCAAACCATGATACGAGGCTCGCTAGTGTGAGCCCTGGGAAGAACAATGCAATAACCCCGAACGCTACGGTTGCGAGACCTTGCAAAACGAACAGTCCAAAAACGTGACTGTCCACATACTCATTAACGTTAGTACTCATTTTCCCTCCATTTGCCTTGTAATTACAGGTATACTCCTAATGTTTAAAAAATACAACAAAAAAATTTAGAAAATATGTTATACAGCGTGGCGAAAAGATGCCGTAAATAAAAACCGCTCAGATATGAGCGGGTTTTATTTTGCTGTTGCGCGCCCACCCGGGGCAGGGTTTTACGTGGTTGTGTTTGTTTTTGCCGCGCAAACGGGTTGCCCCAAATTGCGCACCAGCACTATATGCAGTATGACTCATTTTTCAAGGAAGCGCAAGCATCTTAAGCCATTACTCATGTTTAGTGTGTTGCTGCTTTAACGTACTAAACAAACATAAAAAATAAGAGAGATATGACATGTGCAATTTTATAGCACAGTACGTTTATGTAAGTGGTTCACGGCTGTCTCTTTGTCGTGCTGGATGTTATAATTAAGTCGAATATATATCTAAGCCAGGGGAAGACAATGGAATCTCATTTTGAGTGGCAACAAGCTACCGATGCCATTACTGAATTCGATGACGTGTTAGACGATGGTTTTGATTTGGTCGAAGACCGCAAAGTTCGGCATCTCATTGAAGATGCTCTCAAGAAAGGCGAACACTACAAGGCTGCGCGAATTGCCAAAGATATGCGCGAGGCGTTGATGGAGCATACTATCAGAAAGCGTATATTCTCAGTCGCGGAGGCAGCTGGCGGCAAAATAGGAATCGAGCGTCTCATGAATAGTGTCTGTGAAACCGAGGGCGAGTCCGCCATGAATGCTACGCTATGCTTGGTGTATATCATGCAAGCCGAGGGCAAGATGTCTATCTATGCAGCGGAAACAAGTGATGAAATTATTGTTGAACTTCTCCGACGACGCCGTCGATAAAATGGTATAATCACCCTAATGTTTAAATCGCTACAGCAACGATATAAAGCCGGCGTACAAAAGAAGCTTGAGCAAGCTGTCGTAGCGTATTTTGAGGCGCATCCTGAAGTGAAGTTGGTCGTTGTGACTGGTAGCGTCGGAAAGACGAGCACTAAGACGGCTATTGCTACGATGTTGGCGCAGGGGTATCGCGTGCGGCTTCACGAAGGTAATCACAATACCCCTATGAGCGTGCCGCTTGCTATCTTGGGCGTGCCATACCCTGACAACGTCCATAGCTTTACTGCGTGGAGCGACGCCGTCAAGGCGGCGCGAGCTAGAATCCTAGCTCCGACTGATGTTGACGTAATCGTACAAGAGCTTGGTGCCGATCATCCTGGAGACATTACTGCGTTTGGTCGCTACCTAAAACCATACATATCGGTCGTGACCGCCGTGACTCCTGAGCACATGGAGTTCTTTAAGACTATCGACGCAGTTGCCCGGGAAGAGCTTGCGGCGGCGAACTTCGGTCAACTGGCACTCATCAATCGCGACGATATTGATGGCAAATATGCCGAGTTCATCAGCAATGCAAATCTCAGTACCTATGGCACAAGTGCTGCTGCTGAATACCATTTTGACCAACAAGATTTTTCTGTAGAAAAAGGCCATAGCGGCACTTTAGTCGCGCCCGGATTGCCGTCCGGAATTGCTGCGATTGTAAATGTATTAGGTGATCATAATTTGCGCCCAGCGATTGCGGCGGCGGCTGTGGGCATGAAGTTTAATATGCAGCCGGATGTTATTAAATCAGGTCTTGAAAAAATTCGACCAATTCCCGGTCGCATGAACATGTTGCGTGGACTCAACGGCAGCATGATTATAGACGACTCGTATAATTCTAGTCCCGCTGCCGCTGTAAGTGCTATTCAGACCTTTTATAGTATCGATGCGCCACAGCGCATTGCCATAATGGGTAGTATGAATGAGCTAGGTGACTCGTCGCCGGCTGAACATAAAATGATAGGTGAAATGTTTCATCCGGATGTCGTCGAATGGGTGATTACCATCGGCGATGACGCTGAAAAGTACCTAGCGCCGGCTGCACACTCGCAGGGATGCCAGATAAAATCGTTTAAAAATGCCGTCCAAGCTGGAGCGTTTGCCCATAGTGTCATGGCAAAAGGAGCGCTCGTGCTAGTAAAAGGCTCGCAGGGTAATGTTTACGCCGAAGAAGCCGTGAAAATATTGTTGCTTGATCAAAACGATGCCGACAAGCTTGTCCGCCAGTCGCCTGCTTGGGTCGCTCATAAAGAAGAATTTTTTGAGCGGAATCTTGTTTGATGTACCCCGAGCCGCCGATTATTAACGAAGGGGAATACAAACCTTGGTATCGGCGGCGCTGGGCTCGATTATCGGCGGTTGTTTTTGTGGGCATTGCTGTAGTTGCCGTTGTCATGTCGATCGTCATGGCTATCACCTGGAATGCTAGTGCTGAAAAGGCGCTACTTGACGCTACTGATTATGCGTTAAAAACGCCTGGGACGTACCACGTGCAGTATGGCAATTTGACGAATTTGACGGCGAGAGTAGACGGCAAGAAATACGCGTTTGATGGTACATTCGACAAGACGCCAGTAAGTATCGTTATAGCCGACGGCATGCTGTATGCTAAGTCATCCGATCCGCAAAAGCTTTACGAAACATTTGTAAACCCCTCTAAATCGTCGAGTGCGATGTCGGCGCTATTGGAAAGTATATTGCCGAATCTCAAAAACCATTGGATCAGTATTAACTTGCGAACTACGTCGTCATCTTCAAACATTGGAGGCATTAATTGCCCTCTTGATATCCGCGATGCTCTGACTGTCGACAGTTCACGTCAGCAGCTAATCGAAGTGTACGCTGCGAATCCATTTCTGACTGTCACGCGGTTAAATGGGTCGGACTACAGAGTTGCAATTCGTAGTAAAAAATTCTCGGCGTTCGACAAGGAATTAGTTAAATCGAACGTGTATCAATCGCTTACAAGTTGTCCTCAAGAAAACAATCTCATTAAAGATAATTTGTTAATCGGTGGAAGCGTCGTGTTAAAGCTTTCTCAGGATCATAAGCTGCAATCTATGACAGCAACGAGTAAATCCGTTACCGCAAAGGTCACTGCAGATTACGGTGCTGTCGCTAAAATCATTACCCCGTCAGACTCCGTTGACGTTGGTCAGATCATAGGTAGTGTCATCCAGTCGCTTTTTAGTTCACACGCTATCAAATAAAAGCTACGCCCACATACACAAAACTGATATACTGTAACAGATGAAGCGATACAATCCGACAGAGATAGAACCCAAGTGGCAACAATTTTGGGATGAAAAAGGCACGTACGTGGCTGATCTTGCTAGTGACAAGACCAAATATTACGCCTTGAGTATGTTTAATTACCCGAGCGGTGCCGGAATTCATATCGGGCATGCTATGAACTACACCATCAGTGACGTTATGGCACGATTTAAGCGACAGCAGGGCTACGAAAGCTACCATCCGGTTGGTTGGGACGCTTTTGGATTGCCGGCCGAGAACTACGCTATCAAAACTGGCGTATCGCCGCAGCAAAGCATGAAATCCATCATCCCTGGCTACCATAAACAGTACAAAGCCATGGGCTGGAGTAACGATTGGACCAAAGAAATCGCCACTCATGAGCCCGAGTATTATAAGTGGACACAATGGATCTTTGCGCAGATGTACAAAGAGGGTTTGGCTTATCAAGACAGCCGTATGCAGTGGTGGTGCGACAAGGACAAGACGGTCCTTTCGAACGAGCAAGTAATTGATGGCAAGTGCTGGCGTCACGACGGACCGGACGACCCGCTGGTCGCTAAAAAAGAAATCAAACAATGGTTTTTCAAAATCACCGAATATGCTGACGAGTTGCTCGAAGCAACAGACGCGCTGGATTGGACCGAGAGCGTCAAGCTGGCGCAAAAGAACTGGATTGGTAAGTCGCAAGGTGCGGAAGTTGATTTCAAGGTTGACGGTTCAGATGAAAATGTTCGCGTATTTACGACTCGCCCAGACACTCTTTACGGTGCAACATTCCTTGTCATGGCACCCGAACATCCGCTCGTAGCAAACATTACGACCGATGAGCAAAAACAAGCGGTCGATGAGTACGTAAAGGATTCAACCAAAAAATCTGAACTCGAGCGCATGGAAAGCAAAGAAAAGACGGGTGTATTCACCGGCGCATACGCGATTAATCCAGCAAGTGGCGAAAAAGTCCCGGTCTGGGTTGCTGACTATGTGCTGTATGGCTACGGCACCGGAGCTATCATGGCTGTGCCTGCTCACGATGAGCGTGACAATGAGTTCGCGCAGAAGTTTAACTTGCCGATAGTTGAAGTCGTGCAAAAACCAGAAGGCGAAGAAGGCGTCTGGCATGACGAAGGCGTCATGATAAATAGTGGCGAGTTTAACGGATTAAATAGCAGCGAAGCTCGCGAAAAGATCGTTAATAGCCTAGAGGCGCAGGGTATAGGTGAATCGAAAACAACCTTTAAAATTCGTGATTGGTCGGTGAGTCGTCAGCGTTACTGGGGTGCACCGATTCCGATTATCAACTGTCCAACTGACGGTACGGTTATCGTTCCAGACGAGGATTTGCCTGTCGTTCTACCTGAATTAAAGGACTTTGCACCGAGTGGCGATGGCCGCAGTGCTCTCGCTCGTGCCGATGATTGGCTACAGGTGAAATGTCCGAAGTGTGGCGGCGATGCTGAGCGTGAAACCGATACGCTAGATACGTATATTTGTAGTAGCTGGTATTTCTTGCGCTACCTAGACCCGACAAACGCTGAATTGCCTTTTGGTAAGGACCGCGCAGATAAGTGGCAGCCAGTTGATTTTTATAACGGTGGTGACCACGCTACGGCACATATGATTTATGCTCGATTCGTGACGAGATTCCTGCACAAACAGGGCCTGCTCGAAAATCCAGAGCCGTTCAAACGGTTCCTGTTTAACGGTAAAGTTACGGCGCACGACGGCCAGATGTTCAGTAAGAGCAAGGGCAACGGCGTCGACCCGCTCGAAATCATCAACAGCGGCTATGGTGCCGATTCGTTGCGCACTTACTTGATGTTTGCCGCACCGCTTGATCTATGGATCCGCTGGGACGAAAAGGGCGTGCCTGCAACCTATAGGTTCCTCAATCGTGTTTGGAATTTGGTTCAGGAATTTAACGAAACTAACGAAGGCGAAAAGTCTGACGCCGTACTTAAGGCTGTTCACCCAGCAATTAAAAAGGTAACGTCTGACCTCGAAGATCAAAAATACAATACCGCCATAGCGGCTATGATGAAGCTGACAAATGATTTATATGAACTCAAAGTCAAAGAGAGGTTCAGCGATCGTGATAATTGGAGGTTTGCGTTGGAGTCTCTCGTTGCAATGGTTGCGCCGTTTGCGCCACACATCGCCGAAGAACTGTGGCATCAGCTTGGTCACGACACATCCGTACATCGCGATAGCTGGCCGCAGTGGGTTGATAAGTATTTGGTTGGCGATAGTATGACCATTGTCGTACAGGTAAATGGTAAGCTTCGCGCAACACTCGAAGTACCGCTTGATGCAAACGAAGACGACATCAAATCTCAAGCCCTTGCTGCTGAAAATGTTGTTAAGTTCATCGGCGACAAAGAGCCTTTCAAGGTGATCTACGTGCCCAAAAAACTAGTCAACGTCGTCGTAAAATAAAATCAGCCCGTCGCACATGTGTGCGACGGGCTGAACTTCGATGGCTGGACGTTAGTCGGCGTCTTCTGTGAAATGATTGACGTTGAAGCGCCAAAGTATTCCGGTCAAAAGACTCATAACTAAGAATCCGCACACGGCAATCGTGGCGTCGTTACGTACGAACCGTGTGATATCAAGTAGCCAGCAAACGAAGAAGCCAATTGCTGCAACAGCGCAGGCCGCTTCGGTGGTTTCGAGAACTTGCTTATCATTGCTCACTCTCATGAGACCGCGAACAATGACGTAGGCGATGAACGGCGTCCAGGCTAGCACTATATGCACATAATCCATAGTCAATCTTTCTGTCGAAGTTCGGCCACCTGGTCGATCGACCGACCGGTGAATGGCTAAATATATTTAACCATAAAAATCATAAAATTACAATACATTGTACATAAAAAATAAGCCCGCCACTTGGTAGTGACGGGCTAAACTTCGAGGGACAACAAAGTTTATTTCACGCGGTCTCGTTGCTCATTCTGATACGCATACTCTCCGAGTAGCGCAGCACCGCCCCATACGACAGCGCCGACAGCGGCGGCCCACGTGCTATGTACGATGCCAGCCAGGTGTAGCACGATGCAAATTGTAAGCACGGCTCCAGACAGTTCAAGGGAGCGCAGGAAGAACATCACGATTTTTGCTTCGTCGCCTGTAAAGAATGCTGCGACAAATAATGAAAGTACTGGCCACAGGGCGAAGAATATCACTAAATTTTGCATAGCCGTTACGACCTTTCGATTACGTTCGGTAGCCTAGTTCTCGCCACGGTAGGTGGTCAAGGAGTAGAGCAATTACACCGGATCCGATACAGTAGAAAGCTGCAAAAATGAGATTGCTGTGAATCGTCCCGGCAATGTGTAGCAGGGCAAAGGTGCCAAAGCAGACAGCGCTGATACTAAACAAGCGGATCTCAAACCGAATAAATGGTATGTCACTAGCGAAAAACCGTGAAGCAATGAAATATTGCGGCCCGGTAAGTATCGCCAGAATCGTCAATACATTTTGCACATGGAGTCCCAATTTGTCGAAGTTCGGCCACCTGGTCAGGTGACCATGAGATAGCTGACTTTATTATAACAAAAAAATATAAATTAGCAAAAAATGATCAACCCCTCGTCAAAAAGACGAGGGGCCGACCTACAGAGCTGAGTTGATTAAGTGCGTGTGCGAGGGTGATCGTGACGGACATTGAGCCAAAAGCCCAAGAACATCACGGCGAAACCGATGATTATACTGGGAACTCCGACTTGAAACCACGCCATTTGAAGTTCGGTCGGAACTTCATTGCGGCTGCTGACCACGCGGCCAACAATCACGAATACGAAGCCGATGAACATCACGAAGACGCCGGTTCCTTGAAAGCCCTTTACCTCTTTCCAGTTGAGTACCGGAACGAAGATGAAGAGAGCCAGAATCCCGCAGGGGATCAACCACATTGTAAAACCCTTTCTGTAGGTACATGTGACTGCAGGGAGTGTACCCTCCAATCAGTAATTTAATTATAGCATAAACATCATAAAAAAGCAATAACTCTTGAGCTCTAGGCACAAAAATGCTATAATCGCATAAAGTTATAGATAAAGCCGAAAGGAGAACTTTTCCATGGCAGAACCAAAAAAACAGAGTAGCCCTCGAAAAACGGGTCTACGTCGTAGCCACTTGGTACTTAAGTTGGCTCGTCGCGTCAATGGGACGTCACCTGTTAAAGTGAAGACAACTAAAAACGAAACAGGCAAAAAACTCGCAAAGAAAGCATAAACGCGATACACTAGAGTAAATCATTAACAAGAAAGAACCAAAGAGTAATGGCATCAAACCGTCACTTGGGTAGGATCGTCGCACTACAGTCTCTATACGAATATGAGTTTCGTGTACAGGCTGAGGATAAAAGTGCCGCGGTAGACGACATACTTAGCCGCAATCTTGACCGCTACGAGCAAGAGATCGAAGACACCGACTTTGTGTCTCAGTTGGTCCATGGCGTCCTTGAGAAACAGGATGATCTTGACGACCAGATTCGCCCTCTTGCGCCTGAGTGGCCACTGGAGCAAATCGCACGTATCGATCGCAATATTTTGCGACTCGGTCTGTACGAATTGCTCTACCGTGGCGAACACGTGCCACCAAAGGTAGCAATCAACGAAGCGGTTGAACTCGCCAAAGCATTTGGTTCTGACAACTCAAGCAAGTTCATAAACGGCGTGCTCGGCACGGCGTACCGAACGCTTGTGGAGGCCGTACCGGATGCCGACACCAAAGTTCAATAAATTCAAGCAATATTTCAACCGCAACAAACCATCTATCCAAGAAATTGTCCGCGAGCCTACCTCGGGAGGTATCGTGTTTCGTCATGGCAAAAACAACCAAGTTGAGATTCTACTGATTCAAGATGCAAAAGATCGCTGGACTATACCGAAGGGTCACATAGAGGAAGGCGAGACAGCGCAACAGACGGCTAGGCGTGAAATCGGTGAAGAAGCCGGTTTAAGCAAGGTTGATATCCTCGGCTGGTTGGGTAAAATCCATTTTCGCTATCGCCGTGTCGACAAGTTAGTCCTCATGACCACGCAGATTTACCTGGTAAAGGCCAAGGGTGATACGAACGACATTCAAAAAGAGGACTGGATGAATGACATCGGTTGGTTCTCGTTCCATGACGCACTCGACAAAATTGAATACGAAGACATCGGTAAGCTGATGTTGCTCGCAATGAAGCGGATTAGACAGGAAAAGTTATAGATGAGTGGCATGCAGATTGCACCCTACCAAGATTTTGCTCGCGACAAGATTGGTTTTGAGTTCGAGCATATTGACTACTTGATTACTGCGTTGACGCACCGCAGCTACGTCAACGAACATCGTAAGAGCGTGTCTGAACACAATGAACGTCTGGAGTTTTTAGGCGATGCCGTGTTGGAACTTGTCGTAACTGATTATTTGTATAATCAGTTTGATGAAGCCGAGGGTATACTCACAAGCTGGCGTTCTAGTTTGGTGCGTACCGAAAGCATTGGTGACGCGGGTCAGAAGCTAGGCTATGAGCCGCTACTTCGAATGAGCCGTGGTGAAAAGAACGGCAGCCCACGTGCTCGTCAACAGATCTTGGCGAATGCGTTCGAAGCCGTCATTGGCGCGATTTACCTCGAGAAAGGCTACGGGGCGGCGGAAGAATTTATAAAGAAGCATATTTTAAGCAAGCTCGATGACATCTTGGCGAGTGGCAGCTGGCGCGATCCGAAGTCACATCTGCAAGAAGTTTCTCAGCGGATAGATGGCCTCACGCCTGTATACAAAGTACTCGAAGAAGTCGGTCCTGATCACGACAAGGTCTTTACGCTTGGTGTATTCGTTGGCGACAAGATGATGGGCAAGGGAAACGGCTCAAGTAAACAAAGCGCCCAGCAAGAAGCGGCTAAAGCTGCAATCGAAGCCTACGAAAAGCGGAAGAGCAACTAACAGATTGACATCTGGGGTAAAAGTCTGTACAATTGGCAAAGAATTAGGGAAAACTCTAAGTAATAGAAAAGGAATTTGTATTTAATATGCTCGCAATTCGTTTGCAACGTCTCGGTCGTAAGGGCCTACCAATCTACCGCGTCGCCGTTCAGGAAGCTCAGCGTCACCCTTCAAGTGGTCGCGTAGTTGCCTATGTCGGCACTTATAACCCACACACTAAAGAAGTCACCATACAAAAGGATGCTGCTCAAAAGTATCTAGACAACGGCGCACAGCCAAGCCCTCGCGTGGTTAAATTGCTAAAGGCAGAGGGTGTTAAACTACCTAAATGGGTTAAAGAGCCTGTTGCAGACAAGCAGAAGACTATCAAGAATATCGAGAAGCTTCGCAAGAATCAGCCGGCTGAAGAAGTCGCTGAAGAACCTGCAGTAGAAGAAGCAGCAGAAGAAGCGCTAGCGGAAACTCCTGCCGAAGAACCTGCAGTTGAAGAAAAAGCAGAATAATAATCTAAAGATAAAAATATAGAATCCCCGCACTCGCGGGGGTTTTAATTATAAAGGAAAAGACCCCTAGCAAATGCTTGGGGTCTTTTTGCGAGAGGACGTCTCGCGGCGTTTTTTCAGGAGGACTTGATCGTGGCCGCGGCAACGCGCTGGGCAACACTCTGGCGTGTAGCTTCGGCGTGACCAGCGGAGACGAGCGCCTGGGCGAATCCGCTCAGCTGCTTGTTGGCGTTACGATTGCTCGGACGCTTGCGCTGCTGATTTGCCTCGGTTCGTTCTTGCTCTTTCTTGGCCATCAGGGGCTCGAAGAAGTCGCAGTTACGACCGCGGACGGCCAGCTGGTCGTCGACTTTGGCGAATGCCGAGTCGGGTACCAGATTGCATCCGTAGACGAATGCCTCTTGTGCGAGCTGAAGCTTGTCGCCGGACATTTCGTCGCTGGGCTCGAAGTTATCGACTCCACTCCAGAAATCGATTCGATACTGGAAGTCGGTGGTCTCCTCGATGTTCCTGAGCTTCAGGTACTCGGAGGCGTGGGCCTGCACCTGCTTGCAGATCGCTTGGACGCGACTTGTGCTGGTAATCCATCGCGGCTGCGGCTTGCGACCGCCGGTGCGATTGACCACCTTGGGGTCGGCCACGACACGCCGCTTCTTGCCGGCGTTCTTGACCTTCGGTGATACCTTCTGCTTGGCGGGCATTTCTATCCTCTCAATTGTAGGTACTTTGATGGGCTTTCCTACCATCAGTGTTGGATGCATTATAGCATAAGTAGTGTAAAATGTCAATATATGAGAAGACCCCCTGCCAGTGGATTCTGGTCAGGGGGTCTAGGGGTGGGAGTTAGTTTGGCGGTTTGTTGGCGGCTTCGATCAGCAGAGGCGTCAGCTCTTTAACCAACGCTTCCGCGATCTCGGATTCAGGCTCATCTGCGGTGGATTCCGTAGATTCACTTGATTCCTTGGCGTCAACCTGTGCATCCACTTCGGCTTCACGGCTTGACCAGAACTCACGCTTGATTTGCTTGAGTTCGGGGCCACGGACTTCATTAGCCCAGAGCTTGAAGGCAACGAAACTGGGTCTCGTTTCCTTGTCGTCATAGCGGTTTGCTTTTGTCTCGATTTGAGCCAGTGCAACATCGACACGATCAAGCTCTGCCTCGAGGCCTTGGCAATACCAGTCCGCCTCTTCGATCATGGCGTATGGCTTGACGGCCGTGTCGTCTTTGTCTGCAGCGAGTGACTTACCCGGCTGCATTTCGGACGCTACGACAATCAAGAACGCTGATTGAATGCCTTTGACCTGGAAATCCGTCAAGACGGATGTGTCGGAAAGTTGTCCCATCCAATACCATTTTAGGATCTTGGCGTGGACACTTTCGAGCGGTCCGTAGCACAGCTCTGCGACGAGTCGCATTGCCGCGTACTTTTGCTTGTCATTCCAGGCCATGATGCCGTACGACCGCCCCTTTGGGGTTTTGGCCTGTGTACGTTGACGGTCCTGGATGAATAGTTCGACGACCAGATCACAGGTCAGACGACGTACGACCTCTCTGGCCGGCGTCACCTTTCTGTATACGGTCTTTCTCGTTCGCTTGTCAGT
This sequence comes from Candidatus Nomurabacteria bacterium, assembly GCA_023898645.1. Lineage (NCBI taxonomy): Bacteria > Candidatus Nomuraibacteriota > Candidatus Nomurabacteria bacterium. Next base: position 429,577 of record CP060232.1, read on the forward strand.
GAACGAGTAGGGCTCGTAGATGATCTTGTCGTAGCGAGCGGGTACGCTCTTTTTCGACTCTTGGCTGTTCACCATGTTAACTCCCTGTAGGTACTTCGCATCGACACGGTGTCGACAGCAATAGGGTTATTTTAGCATAAATACAATAGAAAGTCAATCTGTTATATAGTAACTATGTCTTTTTAAAGCATAAGCGGATACTGTGCTATAATAAAGGAACGATACTACTGATACGACCGCAAAGGGGGCAAATATGTCAGCAACAATAGATCAGCAATTTGTCGAATATATCGTAAAGTCACTTGTAGGACATCCGGACGACGTTTCTGTCGAGCGGATTATAGATGAAAAGGGCGTCCTGCTTTCACTCACGGTTCACCCAGAAGATTTGGGTCGCGTGATTGGAAAGCGTGGAATTACTGCACAGAGCTTGCGTACGTTACTACGTGCTCTTGGTACTAAGAACGACGCGCGTTACAACCTGAAAATCGTCAACACTGACGGTGGTCGCGATGAGGTTATTTCCTCAAGTGACGACTCAGCGCCAGTAGTTTCTGACGATGTGGCTGACGACGCCGCAGATGATAGCGACGAGCCTGTGGAAGAATCTACAGAGGAAGTTGTGGAAAACCAGGACGATGAGTCTGATTATGCGAAAAAGTCTCGAAAAGAGCTTGCCGAACTCGACGACCTTGATATATAATCATAACTAGTTCAAACACAATCTGAACTGCGAGCCTAGCGAGATAGCACCACCTATATCGCTTGAGAGATTTATGTGTAAAAAATGACCCCAATAGGGGTCGTTTTTTATTGCTATAAAAAAGCCCGCCGGAAAAGCGGCGGTCGAGCGTACTGCTCTCCATTGGGCTTTTCCGACGGTATATCTATCTCGTGGTACCGTTATTTATATATTGCGAGGCGTTTCGGACGGTCTTTGGCAAGCAGGTCTGCTTGAAGCATAGTCCGTTCGAAGGTTAGTTTTTTGAGAGGCTCCCAGAGCACGCTGGCTGCGAAGACGGCCCCGCCTACAAAAAACAATGCAACGGTAACGTAATCGTGAAAGGTCGATATTGTTTCAGGGTGTACGGTGTGTTGATGCATGGTAGTAACGGCAGCTTTGCCTATAACGATCCACACACAAATCCAGGCTGCGTATCCAAATAACAAGAGAAACATGATGTCCTCGATGCGTTGGAGACGCTCTTCCTTTTGTCGTTTGAACTCCTTGCGTGAAAGACCCACGTGCGCCTTCTCCTCTTCTAAATGTGCTCGTACTATATCTAAACGGTAGAACGAATATGAGGGTAGTATAAAAATGATTTACAAAAATGTCAAGATGACATACAATTTAACAGATGAGAAAGTTCCAAGTAATCACCTTGTTTCCCGATATGTTTACGGGTGTATTTGGCAGTTCTATGATGTGGAAGGCGCAGAAAGATGGCAAAGTTGAGTTGTCGACGGTAGATCTACGCCAGTTTGGTTTAGGGCCACGCAAAACGGTTGATGACACTCCGTATGGCGGTGGTGACGGCATGTTGCTGATGGCTGAGCCTTTATTTGCAGCTGTTGAGGCAGCCAAAAAGAATGACTCTGATGCTAAAGTGCTGCTAATGACGGCTCGGGGGCGGCGTTGGAAGCAGGAGGCTGCTCAAGCGCATGCCGATAGCAATGATAGCTATATATTAATTTGTGGTCGCTACGAGGGTTATGACGAACGAATAACCACACTAGTAGACGAGCAGATTAGTGTAGGTGACTATGTACTGACAGGTGGCGAATTACCGGCTATGACGGTAGTAGACAGTGTCGTACGGCTGATACCTGGCGTGCTCGGCGGTGAAATGAGTGCCGAGATTGAAAGTTTTAGCGATGGCGAGACGCTTGAGTTTCCGCAATACACACGTCCAGAAGAATTTCGAGGCATGAAAGTGCCAGAGGTATTACTCAGTGGAAATCACGCTGCAATTGCCAAGTGGCGAGCAGAGAACTCTCTGAAGGCAGACAAAGAATAAAGTAAAGACCCGTCACGAGGACGGGTCTGTGGATTTGGAAAGAAGGTTTTCCCAGCTGCCTTCGTTGGCGATTTGCTCAACATAGGACGGCTGCCAGCCGAGATACTCTGCGAACTGCGCAAGGCAATCCAGCATGTCATCACACCGCGTACGCAGGTAAATGCGCGTTTGATTGGCATAGTGCTCACACACTTTCGCCTCTTGGATTTGCTCGTTCAGTTTGGTCAGCTGCTCCTCGTATTCGAACAAGAAGGTCGCTGGCTTGGGTAGAATTGCTTGGACGAACTCAGCAGGGTAGCCGTGCCACTGGACGAACGGGTCGCAGCAGCTGAGTTGGATGTCGTCGTCGTTCACTTCGCTCCTATGGGTTGTGAAAAGTACGTGATATATATTATACCAAATTTATATAAAAATGTCAATATACCTTGTATATAGAAACACCCCGGTATGGTCGGGGTGTTTCCTGTTGTGGTGGATATCGTAGAGCGATCAGTCACAACATATTTTTTGTACTTTCGTACTTTTTGTTTTGGAGTGTATGTTTGTTTTTGTAACTTTCGCTGTATTTAAGATACATGCTAGACGAGCAAAACGCAAGCGTTATGACAAAAACACAACACTTTTATGACAGGCGCTTTATGACTTGGCAAGTTTATGTGTCATATTTTTGACGTCTATAGAGAGAGCTATCCATAGCGGACCGCTAATCAGCGCAAAGAGGCCGATGATCCATACGAATGCGACACCGCTGCTTGCTGGCTGAAAAAGCATCATGACGCCGGCTAAAACAGCTAGTCCACCAGTAATACTTAGTAGGGATTTACTCATAGCTGAGGCTGTTTCGTCGGCAAGTGCCGCTACGACTTCAAAGATACCGAGGACGATAAGGCTGAACGCAACGATGAGCACGAGGAGTGTAAATGATACAAGGGGGTGACGGAGAAGGTAGATACCAACACCCACTTCAAGAACGCCTAGTAATAGCGTTAAAAACCAGGCCTTTTGGTGCCCTATTGACGCAATACCCTGAAAAACCGATACCATACCTGCTACGAGTATGTAGATGCCAAACAGGTACACGAATGTAGCCAGTGTTAGTCCGGGCCAAAATACGCACGCTATGCCGAATAGTATTGTAAAAATACCACGCATAGTCAGCGTCCACCAATTACTTTGCCAGTACAGCAGTTCCTCTGAAACCATGTGATCCTCCTTTGTTTCTCAATGTTTCCTTACATACATTTTTGTACTAAATGAGATAAAAGTTTGTGTGAAAACATACAAGTCCGACAAATAGCAGGGTGTGGCTCGTGGTGCTATACTAGAGGTACTATGGTACAGCTTGCACATGCAACTAAAGCTTTGGCGCCACGATCCGATGTAGTTAGAAACGCTGCTTGGGTATACGCGGCCGTCCTGACGGTCATGGCGGTGGCGCAATTGTTCGCCTTTGAGGACTTTGTGCCAATGATGGCAAACTACAGTCTGCCGGGTGGCCACGGTACTGCTATTTTGTTTGCGTGCTTAATTGTATTTACAGAGGTATTTGCAGTTCCTTTCTTGCTTAGGATGCCACTTAGTCAGCTCATGCGTTGGGTAGGACTGGCGTGTAGCGTGCTGGCGCCTCTTATGTGGGTGAAGCTGGCTGTCGTAGGAATCGTCGGCGGGTCTACGGTAGTAAATAGCGGTCTATTAGGGACGAAGGTCACCATTCATGCTGGCGTGCTGTCGCTAATCGTATCTATTGTGCTATTGGCGCTGTCTATGTGGACTGCTTGGGGTCTGTGGCCCACAAAAAACCGGTGAAATAGTACGTTGTTGCCACCCTCGTACTGAAGTATCATGAAAGTGATAACGCCGGAGGAATGGATATATGTCAAAGTCTAGTAATGATGGATTCGAAGAAGATCTTGCTGGTTGGTATGAAAATATGCCACATATGCCAAAAAACGTACGCGAGCAGCTGGCAAGAAATGTATGGTGGTTGGTGCTGATCGGTACGATTGCTAGCACATTAGGGCTACTCTACATCATACCTGTGTTTTTTGCAGAGATGACTTATGCGCCCTACGAAGCTATTTACGGTATACGCTATGATGCCATTAGTAGAGATATTGGTCGGTTGAGTGCGTCGTTGACGCTGATAGGGCACATAATAACAACTGTGTTGATGGCGGTGGCAGCTAGTCCGCTGAAAGCGCGGCTTTATGCGGGGTGGCGCATACTGTTTTGGTCATTTGCTATAAATTTCATTTTGAGCATTTTGAGTATGGTGTTGATTGTGAATCTTCTCAGTATTGCCATCATGGTAGCGCTTGCTGTTGCGGTAGGCTACGTATTGTTTGAAATTCGTGACTGTTTTGACGATTTCAAACTAAATACAAATGAAATTAGCACTCGGAAAAATTAGATATATCATCGGACGGACTATTTTTCGCTGTCTACGTCGAGCTCGATACCGGTAGACGTATGCAAAAACAAGTTGGCGATTAGCGATAAAACCGCACCGTAAAGCCAGCCGAACAGGAAAGCAATCAGCGGGATGACGACGAGGCTAAACAGGGCTACACCGATGGTGCCGAAAATTCTTTCAAATATGTTCCACCCCTGTTGGGTTAAGACTGCCGATATGCCGCCGAATAGTGCAACGAAACTAGCAGCGAATCCCAATATGGCTTGCGCAACACCTGTAAACCTGGCGACGGAGCCTACTCCGAGTCGTCGGATGATAATTTTTTTCATATTTCCCCCTCTTTTAAGTTATCTGTAATACTAGATATAGTATTGATGGTGAGCTAAGTCAGTGGGCTATTTCACAGCTAGCATCAGGACTCTAGAAGTGTTATAATCTGTTTCTGAACCTATTGGGGATTCGCCAAGTGGTAAGGCACTGGTTTCTGGTACCAGCATTCGGGGGTTCGAATCCCTCATCCCCAGCCATGAAAAAAGTCCAAGGTCTGTAGGCCTCGGACTTTTTTCTTTGGTGGCGAATCGGGATCCGAACCCTCGCTTTTGCAAAGCAAAACGACGGAGGGTTCGGCGCAGTGAGAGAAGCGAAAGAAAGCGCGTAGCATTTTCTTGAGCGAACGAACGGAGGAGCGGAGCGATATCCCTCATCCCCAGCCATGAGAATCGTCAGATTTTTTAGCTTGACGCCTCACTAATTAAGATTTGGCCAGATAGCTTCGGGATAATTTCTACATAAGCATATTTACTTTTTTTCAAGCTTATGCTATAATAATCATTGTAAGAATAATGCATGTGCTTATACGGACAATCCGTACATGTACATGCCGTAAGGATGGAAGTAGTTAAGGAGTTTATAGATATATGAGTGGGTATGCAATGTTGAAGCCAAAAGAACGACGCTCTCAAGATACTCTTGAAGAGATTGATCGTGTTTTGCGTGAACACAAGTTTGGAACTGAGATTCCTGTACAAATCCATTACGGTGGTATCGTTGAGCCTTTGACTCGCTCTAAGCGCGTGAAAGCTCTGGATAAGAAACATAAAGAATCTAATGCGGTAAAAGCGCGACTGAAAAAAATTAAGAATGATTCGCTGGCGGAAGCCGAGTGCGCACGTATATTGGCGATTGTGCCTACATTTGAAAAGGAAGATGAAATTGACAAGACGGTCATCAGCCTGCTTTTGCAGACTCGTCAAATAGATCAGATCGTCGTTGTCATTAACGGCCCAGGTGAATCAGATGCTGCATATAATGCCATTCTTCCACTTGTCCGTGAGTTTCGTGATCAGCTTATAGTTGAGCGTCCTGAGCAGCTAAATGGTCGCAACGAAGACGGTTCATCGAGGGGCTCAAAAGTTAATACGTTGAACTGGATGTACTGGCGTTATATTCAAATGGGTGACTTTGATTTTGTTCTTGGTATCGATGCCGATATTGAGGCTGATAAGGACATGGTTCACCATCTTGAGACGGATCTCATACGACGTGTCAAAGCCGCTGGTGTTATGGCTCGCTACTCATTTAAAATTCCATCAAAGAAAAATATGCGCGGTAAGTCGTTGTCGCTTATTCAAGGTCAGCGTCATGAATTTGCGGTGACTGGTATTAAACACCAGTTGCGTGGATATAAGTCAGATATTCTCGGTGGTCAAGCGACGCTCTTTCGTGCAAAAGCACTGAGAGAGTCAGCGCAAGTCACTGATGGCGGTGCGCCCTGGGACCAGGAATCGCTGGTTGAAGACGCGCAGCTTACTCGAACACTCCAAAAACTGGGCTACTCTACCGCTACTAGCGGTAAGGCACGTGCATGGACCGGGCTTATGTATACGGCATATGCATGGCAACGACAGCGCCGTAAGTGGCAGGATGGCCACTTCGACGACATGATCCGTGATTTTCAGCCTTGGGGCGACCGACGTCGATGGCTTGACCAACTTGCTCTCGGTTGGAACCTAATCCTTCGTGTACTGTTTGCAGTCGTTCTCATTACTAGTATTGCAATCAATAAGTTTGAGTTTAGTCCGATATGGTTCATACCAGTTGCGCTTGCGATAATTCAGTCGGTATTGGTTGCCACAAAGGTTCCAAACCGAACATTTCGTGAAATCGTTCGATCGTTCCTGTTTATTCCAGGAGAGATATACTACATGCGAACATTGGCTGTGTGGCTCGACTCTACAATGGTTACAGTCGTAAATATACGCCGTGATGGTTGGGGTAACCAACAAAGGGCTGAAACGGCGCAGCGTACGACAGCCATTTCAAGCTGGTTATTAATTCTTTCGGCCGTTACACTTCCGTCGCTCGCACTACTTATGGCAAATCGAATCCTTCCAGATGAGACAATGGGAAATATAGTCACGTATCTGTGGTATACCGTAACGATTCTAACTATAGGTTCAACTTTCTCGATGGCCAGGTTTATCTTACGAATGCTTCGAAATTATCGTACGATTGCACCGTAAACAGTAGGTAGAATTACTCAACCTAAGCTATGAAAAGCGCTAGATTATTTGGTCTGGCGTTTTTCATAGTCTATAGATTGAAATTTAAAAAAATGAAGATATCAGGATAAGTTTGGTGAAATTGATATGGTAATATAGAGCATATGAGCACTGATAAAAATAAGATTCTTATCGTTGATGACGAAGAAGTACTAGCTAGTATTTATAAAACGCGATTTGAAACCGAAGGGTTTGAGGTGCAATATTGCAATAATGGTGAGGACGCGCTTAATCTTGCAAAAGAGTTTCAGCCGGATCTTATCATGGTAGATATTATGATGCCGAAAATGGACGGATACGATACGATCAAGTCGTTCCGGGCAATCCCAGAAGCAAAGAATTCATACATTATTATCTATTCTGCTTTGACGATCCCTAAAAGTGACGCAAACGCTGAAAAATATGGAGCAAATGATTTTTTTGTTAAGTCTGCCATTTCGTTTGAGGAATTAGTTGAACGAGTGAAAAGTGCAATAAGGAACAGGGAGTCTAGTGAATTGTCGGATACTGTTGACCCTGATGGATCGGCACAATCTTCGGACTAGATAAGAGATGGGTGATTCTCAAGCACTTCAGCCTACATATTTCATAAAGATTGCTCAAAACATGAGATGGCTAATCTTAGCTATGCTGTTAATATCGTACCCGTGGGCCGGGCCCGAAGCGATGTATGTAGGTGGCTTGGCTGTTGCAGTAGCAGTTTATAATGCTCTCTATTACACACCGTATATTCGAGGGATAAAAAGCCTACGGATACTTGCAGTGATTATCTGTATTGACAGCCTGATTATTGCCGCATTCCTCATTTTGACAGGTGGCGCGGACAGTCCCTATAGACCGATAGTGGTATTTATGCTCATAACCGCAGCGTATTTTTACCGCTTAAAAGGAGTAGCTCTGATTATCCTATTAGAGGCAGCTATAATTCTTATCGTCGACAGATTTTCATTTTTTCCGTCAATACATTTGGACGCGATTCGATACGACAGCCTCTTGATTTTTATATTGCTAGGAATTGGCTTCTATGTTGAGCGCTTGACGCACCAAGATAAAGTTGAACGTGATTTATTGCGTCAACTTAGACAGCGAAGCGATGAACGTCGATTGCGTCTCCTTGCGTTGATAAATAGCCTTAGTTTTGCAATATTCGTCACCGATGAAAAAGGCGGCATTATACTCTATAACGAAGCTGCACGAATTATGGCCAATATTAAGGACGAGGGCCAACATTTGGTATTTACAAAGGCGCTACCTCTTTATAAGAGAGCGGACCCGCATAGGGCAAAAGTTAATATTTTTCAGGAACAATCGAGCGTACAGCGCAGACGAGACCTTAGTACTGACGGCGGAGAAAATGGGCAAATTGATCTCGACATAGACGTTACGCCAGTTAGCCAAGGTGATGCTGATACGGAATATCTTATTGTTTGTAGCGATATATCTCAGGAGCGAACACTTGAGGAGGAGCGCACGGAATTTATATCAGTAGCCTCTCATGAGCTTCGAACACCGATTACGATCGTGGAGGCGGCACTAGGGTCATTATTAAGAAGTGAAAAGACGATGTCGAAGTCGGGGTACGAACTACTGGAGCAGGCGCATCGTAATACGATACAGCTTGGTGGAATTGTTAAGGATTTGTCGGTATTGGCTGAGTCACAAAATGACAACATACCTATTGATCTGGGAGAGATAAACCCGTCGGAGATGATAGCTAGTTGCGTGTCCGATTTCAGGGCGCAAGTTAAAAATAAAGGTTTAGAATTAAATTATTCCGTTGAACCGCAAGTGCCTTTTGTAATATCAACAGAACGATATATTCGTGAAATACTACAGAACTATTTGACGAATGCAATTAAGTACAGCGAAAAGGGTACGGTTACTCTTCGTGCAGAAGAAGCGAAAGGCGGCGGTGTGCTATTTAGCGTCAAAGACAATGGTATCGGTATATCGCCAAGCGACCAGAAAATGCTGTTTACAAAATTCTTCCGAGCAGAGAGTTACCTGACCCGCACGACAGGCGGCACCGGCCTCGGGCTATATCTGTGCATGGAGTTAGCCGAGCGTATAGGCGCAAAGCTGTGGTGTAAGAGTGAGTTGGGTAAGGGCTCGACATTTTATTTAGAAGTTCCGTTGCGAAGTACTTCAAAACGTAAATAGGACTATGTATTTAAGTTGACGGAGCAAGAGTCGGGCTACGGTTTTAAGATATCGTAGAAATGTCGTCTGTTTCGGTGCCGTACTTTGATATCATTGTAGTGTGGATGAATCTTTGCTTTTCATTATTATAGGTGGGGTTTTGGCAATTAGTGTGCTTGTTGCGCTTGTGGCTTCAAATGCCGGCGTGCCGGCATTGGTTGCATTTTTGGGATTCGGTATGCTGCTTGGCGTGGATGGTCCGGGTCATATTGGGTTTACAGATGTAGGCCTGGCGCAGGCTGTCGGTACGATCGGTCTAGTAGCGATTCTGTTTGAAGGTGGTTTATCGACATCGTTAAGGCGGTTGCGCGAAGCGGCTGTGCCAGCGGCGTTGCTTAGTACGGTCGGCGTTGCTGTCACGGCATTACTAACGGGAGTCGCTGCGCAAATTATATTTAAGCTACCAATACTCGAGGCTTTGCTACTCGGCGCCGTGGTGGCGTCGACCGACGCGGCTGCCGTGTTTTCGACGTTTCGTGTTTCACATATTCGAAGACGCTTGGCACGTATACTCGAGGCTGAGTCGGGTGGTAACGATCCGACGGCGATTGCTCTTACTGTCGGTATTATTAGCTGGATTCAACAGCCTACATATCATTTTGGTAACGTTGTACTACTTCTCGTTCAGCAATTAGGCATTGGTTTATTGGTAGGTTTAGCTCTGGGTAAGCTTGCTATGTATGTGTTTGCTCGCTTGCCGCATAGTATCGGCGCCTTTGCGCCTGTAGCGTCTGCGTCTGCAGCATTGTTATCGTTTGGTGTTGCGGGTTTGTTTGGCGGCAGTGGTTTTTTGGCAGTATACATTGTGGGTCTGGCAATCGGTAGTACGCCATCGCGTTACCGTGGGCCACTAACGTTGTTCCATGAAGGATTGGCATTTTTGGCACAGGTAACGATGTTTATTATCATGGGTATTTTTGTGGTTCCACATACTCTATGGAAAATTGCGTTACCTAGTATTATATTGACGCTAGTATTGATAGTAATCATTCGTCCGGTTGCGGTATGGATATCGATTCCGCTTGGTAGACTGACTACTCGTGAGCGAGCGTTTTTAGGTTGGGCAGGTTTGCGCGGTGCGCTACCAATTATCTTGGGAATGTATGTATTGTCAGCCGGCTTGCCGCACGCGCAGTTTATTTTTAATACTGTCTTTTTCGTTGTGTTGTTTTCGGCGCTTATACAGGGAACCACGCTCAACTGGGTGGCTAAGCGCCTTGGTGTACTTGATAAATTACCAAGCGACAAAGAGTCGCGTCATAGGGACTCGATTGAGAAGATCTACTTTCACGTGGCGCCGCAACACTCCATCGCCGGCGCTGCGGTGCGAGAAGTGGGATTGCCACCGAGAGCTCACATAATTGAAGTTAAACGTCGTTCAAAAATTATTGAAATCGATAATCAAACGGTCATTCGTCCACGAGATCGACTGTGTGTTGAAGCACCTTATTCTATTCATCCTGAAATCGAGGATGTGTTCATGCGTTGGCGTCGACGCGTGTAGCGAGCTAGGATTGTGGGGCGACGTTTTCACCTTCGATAACTGCCTGTGAAATACCTTTTGGTCTTCCAGCGCGCACCCATAGCGCGTAGAGCACGGCTGCTATCAGCAAAGATGCGACAAGACTGATAATAGGGTCACCGCGACTGAGGTTGACGACAAGCGTAAATCCGACGACTAATGCTCCGAAGCCGTTCAGTAGTGCATTGCCAGGTTTGCGATCTGAAATTGCGAATCGTGCCATAGCCATAAGGCCGATAAAGAAGCTGACAAATACTGAGACGGCGTAAAACAATACAAGCTCTTGGTCTTTGGCGCCTGCAGCTAAGACGACAAGTGCCGAAATGATAAGGAATACGGCAACAGCAAAATAGGGTGTGTGGTGGTGATTTGTTCGCCCAAGATGCGGGTGTAGTACTCCGTAAATAATACCGGACTTGTGCGTTTTTCGTGCCAAAGCTTTAAGTAGACCTGGTCCGGCCTGAAACGATGAGCTGGCGGCCGCCAACAGAAGTAGCGCCGTCACGAATTGGAACGCAGCGAATACATGCGAGCCGACTGACACGCGGGCAATGTCGGCAATCTGAGTTGAATCTGCCTGCGGAATGCCGATCCCAAGTTTGACTGCGACAAACGTGAATCCAATAGTCAAGAGGCCTACAGTAGCTAAAGTAAGCCATAGAGTTACGCGACCGAAAAATTTTCTACCCTTGTTGTCTAACTGTCCGAGCTGGGCAATCGCCGAACTTGGCGCTTCGACTCCGGTGGCGAGTGCCATGGCAACGGGAAATGCTAGTAATATGGCAATGAATGCCGGGTGCGCGGATTGAACTGTACTTACAACAGCGACTGGTTGCGCTTGAATACCGCCGGTTAAAACCATTAAGCTGACGATTACGAAAGCGACAGTCATAGTTGCGAATACGGCCCGACCTATATGCCCGAACCACGTTAGTCCGGCAACGGCTAGCAAAAGAAACAGCGCAATAATGATGCGGTATGATGCAAGCGTAGGGAAGTATGCAATCAAAGCGGAGGCCCCGGCCGAGACACTTATAGCAATCGTCAAGACAAAATCGACGACAAGTGCTCCAATTGGTACGAACGCCCATGCTTCACCGAATGCTTCGCCAGCTGCAGCTGCTGCGCCACCACCTTCCGGATAGCGGGCTACGAGTTGGTGGTAGTTAATAATGATGAGTGTAATGATGCCTACGACAAGCCCCATTGTAGGCAAGAGCAAGCTGAGGTCGCCGTTGAGTGAGCGCAGAGCTGCCTCTATGGCGTATGCAACTGAAGACACGGGATCGGCCATGACAGCTAGTGCGAATGCAAAAAGGAGAGCTCCTCGTCCTGTTAGTATTTTTTTATATTTGCCCATGCCCAAAAATGTAGTTTTCATACGGTACGTCTGACCTTTCTTTAGAAAATTCCTATGTGCTGACCAGACTTCCCAGCTTCCAATAATACGGAATTATATATAAGAATCATTACTTTGTCTATGGACAGTTATAAGCGAATCAGTTATTATGCTTAAGTTTATTAATAACGAGGAGCGTATATGGCAAAAGCAAAATCCGATAGAAAAACGATTGATATAGTGTTTGTATTACTAGGCTTGGCGGCGACGGTTGTGTTGCTGGCGGTCGGTACGCTTGCATGGGTTGCATCTGACTTTGCTAAAACTACAGTTAAGGATGAGCTTTCGTCGCAGAAGATTTATTTCCCTGAAAAAGACAGTCCAGCTTTGAAGTCATTGCCAGAGTCTGACAGGGTGGCAATGGAGCAATACGCTGGCGAGCAACTAACGACGGGCGACCAGGCAAAGGTATACGCAGACAATTACATTGGTGTACATCTGGGTAAAATTGCCGGCGGCAAGACATATTCAGAAGTTAGTGCCGAGGCAATGGCGAACCCAACTGACACAAAGCTTGCGGCTCAGAAGCAAACACTATTTCAGGGTGAAACATTGCGTGGCTTGTTGCTTGGCGATGGCTATGCGTACTGGACTATTGGTCAGATCGCATATTACGCAGCAGCTGCTGCCCTTGCCGGAGCTGGCGTAATGGTCATATTGGTATTGTTCGGTATGCGACACATCTCGAGAAAATAATATTTATATATACAAAAAGGACTCCAAATGGAGTCTTTTTTTGTTGCTTTGGTTGATTGTTAAATTTAGCCTAGAGCAAATGAGGCATATCTCACGTCATGTTACATAAGCAAGACGTATAATCATACGAGCAGTTCCTGGATGCGTGGCAATGTTAGGGGTGTGATGAAATGGTTCGGCGTGTCAAATCGGTGCGAGTTTGTCCAAGCCAGGTTTGGTTTGTGCGGCAAGATGCGTGTGATCGATTCGATCTATTGCGATGCACATTTAGGAGTCCTCTGTTTGGATTCTAGATGCGAAAGGCAAGCGTCGCGCATATGCGGCGAAGACGATGGCGAACTTTGGTGTAGCGTACCATTATGTGGTGAGCATAGGCATATTCACACTTGACTACGCTAGGAAGGTGCCGGCCCCGCTTCAGGTTGATATTTATCCCTGGAGCGGGGCCTCTTCATTTGCATGTGATGAGTTGAATCGTATGTAGGTAGGCATTTTATAGCGATTTAGTAATTTATATTAGTGAACGAATATGTAAGCCGATGTTTAATGGGATTAGGAGGAACTGTATGGAATTTTATGATCGTGAAGATGCGGGTAGGCAACTTGCGATGTTGTTGAAACGTTTTAAAGGAGGGCACTCAGTCGTGATGGCGTTACCTCGTGGTGGGGTTGTCGTTGGGGCAGAGGTTGCGCGCATACTTCAAGTGTCACTTGGGGTTATACTTGTCAATAAAATAAGTCATCCAGCGGATCCGGAATTTGCAATTGGCGCCGTTGCTGAAGACGAACAGCCAGTATATAACGAACTGTCCATTATAGGAGTGGACTTGACGTGGCTGAAACTCGAGGAAGAGGCGGCTGCGGAGTTGATCGAAAGACGACGACAGATGTATTTTGACGGCGACTACACGCGACCGTCCATAAGGGGGCGCGATGTAATTATCGTTGATGATGGTATCGCGACAGGCTTAACGATGCTTGTTGCGGTGCGATGGGCACAAACGCACGGCGCACAAAGTGTGGTGATTGCTGCCCCTGTCGCATCTAAGTCCGTTATCGATATGCTGTCTCGCGAAGCAGACGATGTTTGTGTGCTCGGTGATCCTGATGCGTTTCGCGGATCCGTGGGGGCGCACTATTATGAATTTGGCCAAGTCGATGACCTGAGTGTCAGACAAATATTAAGAGACGTTAAGGTAAACCCTAACGGAGCAGCGTATCTATAGAAGATATAGTCTATAATAGAGGCAAGGAGATGCACAAATATGAAGCAACCCATAACCTCCACAAAATCAAATGAAGAACGTGTAATGCGGGCTTTGAAGAATGCCGGCGTATCGGAATACGGCTTACATAGATTTACGAGCACCTACTTACCGCGCGTTATACACCCTGATGAAAATATCGAGGCAGCTGTCTTTGGTCGTATGAAGGAAAGCGAAGGATTTTTTGGATTTGTTGAAGGCCTGCTGGTTGCGACTGATAAAAGGGTGATTTTTATTGACCATCGTCCTGGATATACGACGATGGACGAAGTAACGTATGATGTTGTGTCGGGCGTGAATATATCGACGACGATATTTTATTCCAGTGTGACGCTTTTTACGAAAGTGGCTAACTACAGACTTTCATTTGCAAACAAAAAGAGCGTGCAACGATTTGCCGACTATATTGAGTCGCGTAGAATTGATACGACAGAGCGCGAAGAGCCAATAGAGTCGAAGCCATACGTAGTATTGCTGTCAAATGAAGCGTTGCAATTTTTGACCAGCCACGAGATCGGCGTACTTTCATCTACAGAAAGGACGGGTTTGATTAGCGGTGCCGTGGTGTACTATACGGTGAGGGGCAATGGTATATATTTCATGACTAAGGTCGGAACGCGTAAAGCTGACAATATATTAGGAAATCAACATGTTGCTTTTACTGTGTATGACGAACTGAAACTTCAGACCGTTCAACTCCATGGAGTAGTGGAACTGGAAACGGATGAATTAATAAAAAAAGAAGTAGCCGAGTCGGTAATTCGTTTACGCAGTTATGAAAATGGTAAACATTTGCCTCCGATTATGAAAATGGGTGGCAAAGATGAGTTTGTGACATTCCGCATAACTCCTACGAAGTATTCATATACAGACTTCAAAAACTTGTCGGTGTGATGATAAACGGACAGCGACTTATTGAACTGGTAAAACAGGAGCGATTTCCTGACGGTTCGTTTGTTATCTTCGGTAGCGGTCCATTGGCGCTGGCGGGCATTCGTCCCGTGATGGATATCGATATCGTCGTCACTGATGATTTATATAAAGATCTTAAGCGGAGGGGCTGGCGAGAGAAGATAGGGTTGAATGGTGATAAGATGATTTGCCATGATGTGTTTGAAGCGAGCACAAGTTGGCAATTCGGTGAATATCGACCGTCTTTCGACGAATTGCTAGCGTGTGCTGAACGTATTGATGGCGTTACATTTTTACCTCTTGGAGAGGTTAAGAAATGGAAATTGGCCATGAACCGAGACAAGGACCACGAAGATATACTACTTATTGATAAGTATTTAGCGACTCAGCTATAGCCAAAGAAGTAATCAACCTTAACTTGGCTGGACGGTACGCCTAGGTCTATTAGGTTTTCTTTTATAGTGAGTACCATCGGTTGTGGCCCAGATATATAAAACGTTCGCTCCAGGTAGTCGGGGATTGCCGTTTTTATTAGTTCGGCATTGATTTGACCCGGCCTGACATGTGGTGACGGCAAGGATTTTAATTCATTTACAACGTATGTTGTATCGACACGTACTTTGCGTCGCGCTTCTTCGAATACGTCACTGTACGTAACGTCGTCTACGGTACGTTCGCTGTAAATCATCTTTACAGAACGATCGTCGCCGGTGTCGGACAAGTATTTGACCATGCTACGAAACGGTGTGACGCCGATGCCGCCGGCAATGAAAGCAAGTTTAAGTTTTTTGTCACTAGGCATTGTGAAGTCACCGCCTAATTGACCTGCGGATATAAATAAGTCGTCATCGGCTTCTCGGAGTGTTTGCTTAAACGTACTGCTTGGATCGTAGTAGCGGATGCCAAAACGAATGGTGTCTTCGGTTGGCGACGATGCTAGTGTGAAGTAGCGTCTAAGACCGCGCGAATCGGCCGAAGAGTGAGGTAGGGTCAACTCGACATATTGGCCGGGCTTGTAGTTAAAGGCACGTTCAGGTGTAAATTCAATATCTTCCGTTCGTTTACCGAACAGATGACGATCTTTTAGGTATAAACGAGTCTTGACCATGGGAGATACTAAGAAGGCAAAAATATTACCGACGACAAGCGCCAGCTCGGGTGTAGAGTAAATGGAGCCAACGTGCAGTGCGGGTGCAAATAATATACCGACTATAAGAGCGTAAATGATTCGTTTGCCTTTTGTCGCAGGCGACGTCCAGGGCTCTGTTAGCATGACAAAAGCTAGGAAGAACAGGGAGGAGTGGAGTATGACGTTCTGAAGTGCTACTCCTGTATCTCTTCCACTAAGCCAGACGAAGAATAGTGTCGACAGGATCGCCGTCGCTATGAAGGTGAGAACCATGCCTAGTCTGCGTATTTTACGCGAAATAAGGAGGCCGCCAACGACAACTATCGGCAAGAGTACTGAAGCACCAACCCACCAGCTTGCTGATTCTTGCGGGCCAAATGCAGTTAGTACGACAGCAATAGCCGCAGGGTTGAATATGTGTTTATAACGTATCGCCAGCAGATACTTCGACGCGATTGCTAGACCGGCCGCTGCCGTAAAAAACGTAATGTCTTTGAACGATGCGGCAGGCGTGATGATAAGCGACAGTATGAGAGCGGTTAGTATAGACGATTCCCAGTTAGTCGGGGCGTCGAAAACCTTTGCGAACACATAATTAATGACGAGGCATGTTATGACGAAATACGACGATGTAAACAATATAGAGTAAGGACTGTACGTAAGCCAGCCAAGTGTGCCGAACAGCATGGCCGCGCCTACGAGTGCAAGCAGATAATAGAGCAGCAAGCGATACATAGTAATTCGGTCTATAAGTAAGTCTATGAATTTCATGATTCGTTTACCTCGAATTTTTTCCATCCGTTCGTCATAGTGACATTTTTGTTTGCGCTTACCATGTAGCCCTCGTAGCCTTTTAACTTTTCTATAAATTCTATGCCACGCGAGCCCATTGCGAACGCCGCCGTTGCCATGCGGTCGGCGTCAATTATGCGCGGCGCGATGACTGACAGTGACACGATATCTGTCGGTGGGTTGCCGGAAATTGGGTCATATATGTGTTGTCCGCGGATGGCGGAGCCCGATGTGGCAACTGCATGATTACCGAGCGAAATAATTGAAATATTTTCATGACGATTGAAAGGGTTCCGTATGCCGACGCGCCATGATTGTTGTTTGTCGTTATTGCCACTTACTTGAATGTCGCCACCCGCTTCTATATAAAAATCATCGCTGAAACTCTGCAAAATACTCGCTGCTCGTTGTATGGCCCAGCCCTTAACAATGCCCGAAGGGTCAAATGTATGATCATGCCACACGTCAAAATAGCCATCGGTTTCATGTTTTGTATTTTCGGCGAGTTCCAAGATCTCGTGCATTTCGATACTGTAGTCAGATTCAGTGAGTTCATGGCGGTTTATTTGTGATACCTCGCTGGAGTCTATGTAGGGACTATAGCGCTTATCGACTTGATTGAAAAAATCAAAGACTTTTTTGAATGCTACGTCAGAATCTGTTTCATGTGGCGTCATGAGCGTGACGGGCATGCCCATGATTATACGCGTCTCTTTGATCATGCACGCGCCTGAGCTAATGCGTCGCCAAGAGATTCGATAAATGCCTGGCTGGTATCGGTAGCGCCCGATACGCCGTCTACCTGTGCAGATTGGACCTGGATAGCCTGACTTTTCAATATAGGCATTGCATATTGGTTGATATAAATTGAATTGCTACGATCCTGGGGGTAATCAAGGAAGTCTACGTTAGTGAGCTTGCCACCAGAAATAGTCGCTTTGACTTGTATGAAACCATAGAATGCATCACTACTTTTTCCGGTGAAGCTACCATCTTTGTATTTGCTCGTAGTCTTTGATACCGAACTTGAAGCAACGGGTGTTGACGAGGAGGACGGAGTAGTTGTACTGCTAGCTTTGTTTACGATTGCTTGTGAAGTGGTATTTGCGGACAACTGGCTAATCGCTTGAGTGCCTTCACTGCGTTGATGAGTACTATATATAACAAAAGTGAACGCCACGAAGGCACCGATTGCTACTTTGGCTATTGTTCTGTTCATGTCATTAGTAAACTATGTAAAACTTATTTTTTGCTTATATCAAGCCGGTTTGTCAATTTTATTTTGCTACTACTATACATTGTATAGATTTGTTTAATTTTTGGCTAGCATTGACCAACGTATTATAATGTGTGAATCCGGAGGTGATTAAAATTATGGAAAAACTGACACATAGAAGTGTGATACGAGCGTTGCAAGAATCTTGGGACATAAAAACAAGTTCGATACCAGACGAATGGTCCGAAGCTAATCGTGCTCGTGGGCAATGCGTACCGTCGTCGCTTGTCGTGCAGGATTACTTCGGTGGTGAACTGGAGCGTGTTATGGCTACTGGAGACGCACTGAGCGAAAGTCACTATTTCAACAGATTGGTCGATGGCGGGGTTATCGATTCGACTGCTATGCAGTACTCGATGTATGCTCCTACGAAGTTTACACGTATGCCTGTCGACTTGGCTGCAAAGAACTGCATGACTATACGTGAATATGTGCTGAAAAGTGAGCAAACTCTTGCTCGCTACGCGTTGTTGAAAACACGAGTAATGGATTTACTTGAAATGGCTGAGGAATGAAACGAAAGAGTATTTCACTTATCGGTATGCCTGCATGTGGTAAGTCGACCATCGGGAAAGAGCTGGCCAAGGTGTTGGGCATGCCGCTGCTGGACGTTGACAAGTGGATGGAAGAGAGGGAAGGTATGCCACTGCGGGAGGTTATTGAAACTAAAGGCAAGGATTATACTCTTAGACTGGAGACAGACTGCATACGTAGCCACGATTTGCATGACGTTATTCTATCTACGCCTGGCAGTATAATTTATAACGACGTGTTGGACGTACTACAGGAACAAACGCACATCGTATGGCTTAATGTTCCGTTCGCTGCTATCGAAGAGCGTTTAGCGCCAGACGTAGACAATAAGCGGGGGGTTATAGGTCTGAAGGAAAAGGGCTTGAAGAGACTTTTCGACGAACGTACACCATTTTATGCTGAATGGGCAACAAGCGTAATAGACTGTGGTTCAAAGAGCGCTACCGATATAGTTGATGAGATTGTTGGTATCTTTAGGAAATAATGAAACCCCGCATCCATAAGATGCGGGGTGCGAGGGGGGCGAGTCACGCCATCCAGGCGGGCGCTAGTTCAATGTCGGCTAGTTTGAGGTGTGTTGAGGGTGGTTGTACGCAACATGCTTTTAGTGATAGCGTATGCCTACCCTCGCTGTCGAACATATAGCCATGGTCGGGGTAGCAAAATATGTTTATGCGTCGTTTTAGTTCTGACGACACAACTCCTGTGTCTACCTTGTAATATTCGGTAGCAAAGTTTTCGGGCAACCCTACATCCAATTCGACTATATCGATAGTTTTCCAGCGTTGTTCGTGGCTCAAACCGACGATTTCGTCAAACATCAAAGCTCCGAACTCCATTTCATCGCGTTTGTTACGATGAAATGTCCTGCACTCAGACGGTTTTATGGTTAGTAGCCCGTCCATAAATTCTTGTAGAGCACAATCATCATACAGCCCATCGATTGGACAGACGTGTATATAACGTATCTCTATATATCCCTTTACAGACGGTGGAAAATAATTGTATGTCTGAGATTCGCTGACATACACCGATCCATTGCTAGCTAGTGACTCACGAATTGTTGCGAGCAGGCTCATTTGCTCTCCCTTCTTAGGTACGATGAGCTACTTTTATTGTTGCGTACGTCACCGCGATAGTCCGTATGAAATCTAACTTTTGACAAAAAGGGCATAAAGATGTATAGTACCTTTATCGTATCCGTACTATGAGCTAGAAGCAAAGAGAAGGATAAGTACATGGACGCCGCTCTATTAGACAAGGAAGTAACTGCGCCATATCGTGAAGGTCTCTTCAGGCAAGAATGGGGCGCGTATTCAGACAGGTGCTTGTGGCACATTACGTACATTACTCACTATGGTGTGTCGGGGTGGACGCGTTTTATAAAAATTGGTCTGGTAACAGAGCCGTTGTATCGCAAGCGTAGCTCGAAGTCGCTTGTTCCGATGCGTGAAGTAACTATACATCCGGAAAGGTGTACGTATACAAAAGCGGTCGACGGGCTGATGACAATCTACGAAGGTAGTCGGACGCTTAAGTTATATCCGCCGTCACACCTGGCCGAAAGGCTAGAGGCATGGCTTAATCAGCCATCGGCATTCGGCGTTGACTGATGCCGTAAGATACAGACAAAACCCTCGAGGCGGGCGGACAGAAATGTCCCTCGCCCGAGGGTGTTTTTATTTTGTAAAGTAAAGTGCGTTTCCTAAAGGTGTATGCGAGACGGTATATTCATTTCATAAGCTTGCTCTAAAGTAAAAGCCATATTATGGGACATGTTGCTGGCTGACGAGCCGCAGCAATTTACTTGAAACTTGACTACAATTCGCGTGGATAGATATGCCCATAACGCAGTGGCGTTGCTCAGCATACCCCGACGAAACCTGTAGTCTTAACAGAAAGGAACAACATGAAAGCATTTACCAAATCACTTATAGTAGCGGGCGCCGTAGGGACGGTCGGCTTAGGCACGCTTACGGCGGGCGCAGTCGCTAACGCAGAATCAGGTACGGGCAACGGCTCGGGAGGTCCCGCGTCTAGCCTCGTGGGCAAGATTGCTTCGACATTTCATTTGGACAAGTCAAAGGTGCGGCAGGTTTTTGACCAACAAAGATCTGAAAATGAGGCGAAGCACGAGCAAAGAGCGGGCGACCGGCTACAAAAGCTCGTAGACGATGGTGTGATTACGTCTGCGCAAAAGAGCGCAATTGAGTCTAAGCTGGCCGAGCTGAAGACTGAACGCCAATCTGATCGTGGCACTTTTAGAGATTTGACACCAGCACAGCGCAAGGCAAAAATGGATCAAAAGCGCAGCGAGCTAGAGACGTGGGCAAAGCAACAGGGTCTTGATCTGAGTAAGCTCATGGGTATCTTTGGCGGTCCCGAGGGTCATGGGCGGCATGGTGGCCACGGTACGCCACAGGAATTAGGCACCTAAGCCTGGAACATTCCTCACATCAGGAAGCGCCCACCGGGGCGCTTTCTTTACGAGGCTCAGGGTTCTATAAGCACAGGCTGTCATACTAATAGTAGTGCTTCGGGTATATACACGAAGCCGCACAGAAGCAGATAAAAATGCAATCCCTCCATATTATTAAAAACGCCCCGCTTGGGGCGTTTTTAAAAAATTATTGTTGCTATGTATTTTATGAGACTGGCTTTTTGGATATCGCAAACCGTTGCCGTTAATAGTATACAATTAAATAACATTGATTAATTGTCACAAATAGATTAAAATATATATAGCTTTATGATGAAATATTTAAAAAAATCTATTTACATTATTCTTAGCGTAGTGCTACTTTCGCCTATGCTTTTACCTTATTCACGTGCATTGGCCGATGGTTCCAACTTGATTGCCAACGCTTCTGTCGAGGCGGCGGCAAGTAACAAGCCACTTAACTGGACTACAAATAGTTGGGGCACAAATACAGCTACATTTGATTATGCGACAACTGGTCATACGGGGAGTCGAAGTCTTTCTGTGTCCGTATCTAATTATACTAACGGTGACGCTAAGTGGATGGCTGATCAGGTCGCTGTAACTGCGGGTCAAACATACACGTATACTGATTATAGTAAGTCAAATGTTATGACTGAGCTCGATCTTGCATATATGAAAGCTTCTGGTGGCATGAGCTTTGTGTATCTTAAATCTATACCAGCAAGTAACACGTGGCAACAAACATCTACTACTTTTACAGTACCCGCAGGGATGGTGAGTGTTTCTGTGTACCATATTGTGTATTCTAACGGTTCAATGCAGACCGATGACTATAGTTTGACTCTGCAGGGCCAACCTACACCTACACCTACACCTACACCTACACCTACACCTACACCTACACCTACACCCAACCTTATAGGGAATTCTTCGTTCGAAACGGCAAATGGAATTGATCCGGCAGGGTGGCATCGTGGCGGTTGGGGTACAAACACTCCTACATTTACGTACGCGTCAAGCAGTGCACGTACAGGTAGCCGTAGTGTAAGCGTTAGTCTGTCGAGTGTGAGCAGTGGTGATGTGAAGTGGTATGCCGATCCAGTACCTGTGAGTGTCGGCACGACGTACACGTATGAGGACTATTACACTTCAACCGTAGGTACTCGTGTTCTTGTGGCTATGACCAATACAAATGGTGTCAACAGTTACAGCGAGTTGACTGCCGCGCCAGCTGAAGCAACGTGGGCTCTTTATACGGATAGCTTTACCGTACCAGCTGGGATACAATCAGTTACTATTTATCACATACTTGATCAGGTGGGTACGTTGACAATTGACGACGTGTCGCTTGTTTCAGACACTAAAAGCACGCCTTCGACAGATGGACTTATAGCGAATAGTTCATTCGAAGATGCAACTGGAACGAAGCCGACGGGCTGGGCGACGGACAAATGGGGTTCAAACACCGCTACGTTTACATACGTGCAAAACGATGGTCATACAGGCACTAGCAGTAGTAAGGTGACGATAAGTAACTACGTGAGCGGTGACGCAAAGTGGGACTTCACGCCAATCACCAACCTCGTACCTGGAAGTCAGTATAGCTTCTCGGCATGGTATAAGACGAATACTCAAGCTCATGTCGTAGCTACGTATGTAGACACTAATGGGGTTGATCAATACCTTACCCTTCCAAATCCAATTTCAGGCGGCGGTGCGGCGAACACTTGGCAGCAGTACAAGACCATTCTAGACGTACCAACAAATGCCGTTTCGGTGTCAATCTATTTCCTTATCGCAAGTAATGGCTGGCTACAAACCGACGATTTCAGTCTGGATCCGTATACTCCGACTGGATTTGATGCGCCAATAATTAGTTTGACGTTCGATGATGGCTGGGACTCAATCTACACTAACGGATTGCCTTTATTACAAAAATACGGCCTTGTTTCAACCCAATATTTAATTAGCGGTAAACTGAATACTCCGAATTACATGACAACAGCTATGGCTCAGGCATTTCTAGATTCTGGCAGTGAAATCGGGGCTCATACCGTTACTCATCCTGACCTAACGCAAATTAGTGGCGCACAGTTAACTGCAGAACTTAGTGGCTCACAAGCGACGCTTCGTCAACTTTTTGGAAATAATGTAGCGCAGACGTTTGCGTCACCTTACGGTACATACGATGCGACAACACTATCTGCTATAGGACAGTATTATCAGTCTCATCGCTCAACGGATGTTGGATATAATACGAAAGACAATCTTAATATCTACAATATTATTTCACAGGATGTCACTACATCAACGACTCCTGCGGAGGTCGCTCAATGGGTCGCCAAAGCCAAAGCAGAGAAATCTTGGCTTGTCATCGTGTATCACGCAGTAACTAACATACCCAGTGATGATTATGCGACGAGTCCGGCTGATTTAGACGCAGAATTGAGTAATATTAAAGCCTCGGGTGTTAACGTTGAAACCGTCAGTCAAGCACTTGCTCATCTTACGGGCCAGCATTAATCGAAATTATCTTCATTGCAACAGTATATTTTAATAAAATATACTGTACAAATTAACACAAATAGTGTATAATAAATACGAAACGACGTAAGTGGAATAGGTGCCTTCTGTAATGGCGGTACCTATTTACTTTTGTCAACATTAATTAAATGAGCGAGAGGTGACAAATGGTTGCAAAACCACGTGTAGTTGCATTGGTTCCGGCACACAATGAAGAAGATATTATCAAAGAGACGATAGCCTCTTTGATGACTCAGACATATCCTTTTACGTATGTTCTTATTATTGCCGATAATTGTACTGATGGGACTATTCGTATTGTAAAGCGAGCTCAGCGAAAATATGGTTCAAAAAAGTTACGCCTATTAGAGACCGTCGGAAATACTCACAAAAAGGCTGGTGCACTCAATCAGGGCTTTGAAATAACTCGCAAGAGTAGGCCGGACTTTATATTCGGCATGGATGCAGATACGATTATTGACTCTCAAATGGTAGAAGAGGCTGTTAAACAGTTTATGCTTGAACCAAATACGGCCGGTATCTGCTCGGCTTACCGTACACTTCCTCTTAAAAGTGAAGCAAGCTATTGGGAACGTTACCTGTGGAGGCTTCAAAATATCGAGTTTGGCCTCGCTAATGCATGGAGGGTCGAAAATAATGATAGCGCTCGAGTACTTCCTGGCGTATCTGTCATGTTTAGAGCAAAGGCCTTGCGAGATGTCTACGAGCTCCATAAAGGAATTGTTTGGGCTACGGATAGTCTCGTTGAAGATTATCGCCTTACTCTTGAACTGAAGGATCTAGGTTGGGACGCTAAATCATCACTTCGTATGATTTCTTGGTCAGACGTGCCATTACGCCTTTTTGGTAAGGCGGGCCTATTTGATCAACGTCAACGATGGTATAGCGGTACAGTAGATGAGTTGCGTCGTCGTGGTGCAATGAAACATTCTCGCTACGAGTTGTTCACTATCGCACTGCTCGTCATAAACTTCTTGATGCGTCTGCTTCTTATTTCTGCCTACGTTACGATTATCGCAATGGGCAATAGTATTCAGTGGATATCATTCTTCCTTTTTCTCCCCGTTGCAGCGGCGTCGATTCAATATTATCGATGGGTTAAGTATACCGATCAACGTGACCGATGGCAGGGTGTTATGACGTTAGCGCTGATTCCGAACGAGCTGTACGCCATATTTAGAGAGTTTATTTACTTATATGCGATTTGGATTAGTTACAGACGGCCTAATCGAGCATGGTAAAGATAAAGGAAAAAGAAAGGAGAGCATAATATGTACGTCCCAACAAATATGACACTTGTCGGCAGTTTGGCCCCAATTACGACCGTGGATTTTTCACTTCATACGTTTCTCGGCGTCAGCTGGCTCGTTTTGTTGCCCTATACTGTTTTTGGTGTTGTGCTGATGGTTCACAGTCAAAGCAAGCTTATCCGTGGTGAGCGAGAGCTGAAGCGTCAGAACGACTCTATAGATGCACTAAGTATAACCCGTAAATAGTGTATGATTCATTAAATAACACCCAGTTACACAAAGACTGGGTGGTGTTATTGCTATTTAAATACCTTACGAACCAACATAGGGGTAGTAGTAGATGGAGCCGATATCTAACGATGCAGGTAAAGCGCTGTTATCGATACCGTTACCTGGATAATGAGCGGTGTCCATTCCACCCCAGGTTCCGCCCATTGCTAGATTGACGATAAGATAAAAGGGCTGATCGAACGGCCACGTTGTATAGTCTGCCTTTTTGGTGCGAGTGTATGTGTAGTACGGCGTATTATTAACAGCAAATGTAACGCTTGTCGGAGTCCATAGAAGCGAATAGAGATTAAAACTTGCACTGTCATCAGGTACTTTTATAGTGCCAAATGATCCGGTGCCGTCGGGGTGACGATTAGCGTCTGATGCCGTATGAACGACTCCGTAGATAATATCTGGCTTAAATCCCACAGCTTCAACGATGTCAATTTCTCCGCCGTTTTTATAACGTGCGGTATTATTTATCGGACTTCTTTTGGCATATTTGTCATTCGCTGGCAACAGCCAAATCGCAGGCCAGGTACCTACGCCACTCGGTAATTTGGCAGTTATATCTATTCTTCCATATAAAAATGATTGTTTTCCTTGGGTTTCAAGTCGCGCAGATCCGTATTGATATCCAGATGGCTGAGAATCATGACTTGCAATAAGGCGTAACGTTCCATTTTCTATTCTTAAGTTTGCAAAGCTATCGGTGTAATATTGTTGCTCATTATTGCTATTTTCGGCTGGTCCAACAAGAACGTTCCAGTATTTAGGATCGGGGAAACCAGATGTCTTGTTTGCGAAGTTTTGGAACCAACTCGGTTTGGTTGCAAAGAGGGGGTTGTATTGCGCGGGTGTGCTTAAGTTAGAGTCTACTGAAGCTACTACGTTTGGCATCTTTTCTTTAATAAGAGTACGGATTATATAAGGGTATGCAAACAAGAGGCTACATATTGTAACCATAATTACAAAAACGCCAGTGTTCGCCAGTGTCTTTTTTACTTTCAGTTTTCGCCGTCGCATACGTGCATTGCTTACTTTGCGGAACGGACGTTGCGATACGGCTGGAAGCAGACGATCCATCTGTTTATTATACGATATATAATAAATATTGTCAATATTGTTATATATATTACACCTTATATTTTTAATCACTAAAGTGTGAGCTGCACTGGTATACTTAGAATTAGTGCAAGGGAGGTATATATGATTTTGGCACGCCGAAGTGCTACTTCTCGTTACCGGTACAGGAAGGTGATGAGATTACGACGATTTGCGAAGCGATGGAAGCTTCGTTCGGTGTATATGGTAGCAGTATTTTGTGTCATGTCTTTTTCAATCTCCACGATATTTTCAGCTATTAGCGAAGGAGCCGAAGTGGTATCACCTGAAAGACGCATCGCGACAGCCTCAACGAATGGGAAGGCGGGTGTCTCAAGCCCCGTCAGCATTCAGAAGATGGAAGAAGTAAAAAGTACAAAAGCAGTCCTTGGGGCTTCTACGAATAAGCAGATTTTTAGCCAGATACCGCCAAAACCTTCGTGGGTTACTATGCCGCTATATACAGATCCTAATAACGGAGCGGCTCAATATATCGCTAAGAATCCTTCAATAAATGGCGCTAGTTATATAGAACGTATGGCGAAAGTTCCGGTTGCGCAATGGTTTGGCGATTGGAATTCAAACGTAAAAGTTGATGTTGATAATTATGTTGCTGCCGCTGCGGCAAAAAGGAGCGTTCCTGTAGTGGTGGTGTATAACATTCCGCATCGTGATTGCGGAGGTTATTCAACTGGAGGTGCTAACAACTTTTCTTCATATACAAAATGGATCGAACAGGTCGCCGCCGGCATAGGTAATAGAACGGCAGTCGTAATATTAGAACCAGATGCGCTCGGTGCCCTTAACTGTCTTCCTTCGTCTCAAAGACAAGAACGAACTCAATCTATAGCTCAGGCAGTAACTATACTGAAGGCGCACGCCCAGACTGCTGTTTATATTGATGCGGGTACACCTGTTTGGCAACCTGTAAATGTAATGGCTTCACGTCTGAAGATTGCCAATGTGGCTGCGGCTAATGGATTCAGCTTAAATGTCTCATATTTTTCATCAACGGCTAAGAATCGAACTTACGGTAATCAACTTTCGAGTCTTATTGGTAACAAGCATTATGTCATTGATACGTCACGAAATGGCGCTAATCATGCAGTAACAGGTATGCAGTGTAATCCTTCTTTCGCCGCACTAGGTGAGATGCCGACGACGAATACAGGGAGTGCGTTGAACGATGCGTTACTATGGATAAAAATTCCTTGGGAGTCGGACGGATCTTGTAATGGAAGTCCAGGTCCAGGTGAGGGATATTGGAGTTATGCTGTCGAGCTTGCGAAAAACGCTGGTTGGTAGGCTTAAGACACATATTCACAAGAGCAACTAGTCTTGTGGCGTGTGAAAAGGCGCAATAAAGAAAAAAAGCCCGCCGAGTAGACTATACGTCTACCTGTGACGGGCTTGTGGTGCTTATGGAGTTGGGGGCAGATTGGTCGTGCGCTGGCTATTTTCTGCAAGCGCCTTGTCCTTGGCTTTCTTCATGCGTGGGCCTACGTAGAATTCCAAGGTGCGCTGGGCGACCCAAGGATGAAGACGTAGGAGCCTGACTCGGCGCGGGTAATCGACATTGCGACGCTGTTTGCGGATCGCTCTGGCGATTGCCTTGACGGCTGGTCCGGACTTTGCCACTGGCATGATTCGAAAGCTTCGTCCGAAGAGGCGAACCCCGACCAGATATTCACCGGCTTTGGTACCGAATCCTATGCTAGTCATCTCGGTTTCGAGCTCCGAAAAAACGCCGACTCCAACCTTGATGCCGCGCGGTTTTACCTCAACACGGAGTGTTTCGGCAAAGG
This sequence comes from Candidatus Nomurabacteria bacterium, assembly GCA_023898645.1. Taxonomy (NCBI): domain Bacteria; phylum Candidatus Nomuraibacteriota; species Candidatus Nomurabacteria bacterium. The sequence goes on from CP060232.1 coordinate 457,709, forward strand.
CACGAACGGCAGCTTTGCTGGCGTTGTATGAGCCAATCATGGGCGCGCTGACGTACCCTGCTAGCGACGACATAAAGAATATGTAGCCGCCCTCGGTCATGTAGGGTAGTGCAGCTATTGCAGTATTTGCACTTCCCGTAGCGTTAACTGCCATGGTAACGGCAAATTCTTCCATGAATTTAGGGTCTTCGATAACCATCTGACGAGCAACGCCCGCATTACAGATGACGTCGTCGATTCCGTTCATGATAGTGTTTGCCTTTTGCAGGGCAGCAGTTACCTGATCCATGGAGCGTACGTCGCAAATTGCCCATGCGGACGAGTCGCCACACTCCTCGGCGAGTTTTTTCAGCTCCGCTTCTTCGCTGGGTAAACCAGTTACGAAGACGTGTGAGCCGTCACGGGCCAGTGATCGAGCGGTTGCGCTACCGAGGCCACGACCGGCTCCGGTAATGAAAACCTTGCGTCGTATAAACACGATTCTCCTAAGCTAGTAGTGAAATGAACTCCCACAAGAATATGTGAGTACTGCCCATATTTTTCATTTAAAGGGCAAAAATGTCAAGTCATAAGTTTACGAATAAGGTTTACTCAGTTGTAATTCGATGACGTGCGGTTGCTATTGAAGCTGCTGGTAACCGGCGTATACTAAAGGAGATGCAATTTATCACTCGACTCATCGCCGACGGTACATTAATCCCTATCGTTCTCATTGGGCTATATGCACTTACTTATAAAGTACCGGCAAAAAGTCGATATGCTGCGTATTCTAGGGTGCTCATGGCGGGACTAACGACGCTACTCGTAGCAAAATACATGGCTACGTTGTGGCAGCCGACGGGCGAGCGACCGTTTCAGATATTAGGTGTCGCACCGGGTGCTGCTTACTTACCGAATCCTGGTTTTCCATCTGACCACGCCATTCTTTCTGCCTCAATTTTATATGCAGTATGGTTTGAGACTAGATCAAAATTATGGACTCGAGTACTCGTGGTACTCGTACTGTTAGTGTGCGTGGGTCGTGTTTTGGCACTTGTGCATACTCCGATGGATATCTTGGGTGGCTTAATCGCTGCAACCGTAGGTGCGATATGGTACTTTACTCCTCGAATTGGAAATGACTTACCTAAGCGACACAAGCGCGCGAAGTAAGTTAATTCACAGGTCTTTCTATTTATTTATACTTCGACTGGATGCTACAATAGAAGAAAGGAAAAACCATGGCCTGGAGAGATTCGACAGATACGCACCAGCTTTTGGGAGGGCTCATCGATATGCCGCAGCAGCATGTCATACGAATAATACTCTTGGGTGTTGGACTGGGAGTCGTCGGCTTTTTACTTTCATTTATCATTAGAGATGTTATTTTGGTGCCGGTTTTTTGTGGAAATGTCCCGATTAGTAAGTGTTCTGGGGTAGCAGACAACGCCGCAAATATCGCGAATGTGATCGTGGCAATCGCAGGATTGCTTGGTTTGGTTCGCTTGAGTGTGTATCGACCGCTGCTTATCGTACTCGCGGTAGTTCTGTCGTTTTGGGGCCTGGGAGGACTTATGACGAATTTGTCGTGGTTCGAGGCATTGTCATGGTGGGTTTTGCTATATGCGATTGGGTACACCGCTTTTGCGTGGTTGGTGCGTCCGCGCGCCTTTGCGCCTACGCTGTTAATCGTTGTCTTAGCTGTCATATTGATTCGCTGGTTGCCAACACTATAGTTCATTGTCGAACATAAGCTATAATGAGTGCTATGGAACTTATTATTTTGGGTATTGTGATAATCGGCCTCGTGGCAATCATTGTCGTGCTGCTTCAACGTACGCGCGACACACAAGGAGGAGGATCTGTTGATCTTATTAAGTCCGACGTGACGGAGTTGAATAGGTCTATCATGAAGTTGCAAGAAAGCATGGGAGACAAGTTGGAGCGCAACAACGATACTATGCAGAAGTCCGTACAAAAACAATTGACGGAGAGCGCAAAGTTAATTGCAGACGTCACGCAACGATTGGCAAAGCTGGACGAGACGAATCGGCGAGTCGTCGATGTAGCGGATGAATTAAAAACGCTGCAAAACGTACTGCAAAATCCAAAACAACGAGGCGTGTTCGGAGAATTTTATTTGGAAAGCGTTTTAGACAATGTTATGTCGCCGAAACAATACCAAACTCAGTACAAGTTTAAGGACGGCAAGATCGTCGATGCGGTAATCTTTCTCGAAAAGGGACAGATTTTACCTATCGATAGTAAATTCTCACTAGAAAATTATAATCGTATGGTAGAAAGTAAAGACAAAGCAGAGCGTGACAGGTTACTGCAAAAAGTTAAGGTTGACCTGAAGGGTCGCATAGACGAAACCGCTGATTACATACGACCAAGTGAAAATACGATGGATTTTGCATTTATGTTTATTCCGAGCGAGGCGCTTTACTACGATCTGCTCATTAGTAATATCGGCGCCAGTAGTAAAGATTTAATCGAATATGCATTTCGCGACAAGCGAGTCATTATTGTCAGTCCGACTAGCTTTATGGCGTATCTGCAGACGGTTCTACAGGGATTGCGCAGCTTGCAGATCGAAGAACAGGCAAAGGACATACAGGTACGAGTGGGCAAGCTTGGCCAGCATATTGGCCGGTTTGAAACATACATGCAAAAGCTTGGTAATTCACTTGGTACGACAGTCAATCACTTTAATAGCGCCCATAAAGAGCTCGGTAAGGTAGATAAAGACATCGTCAAGATAGCCGGCAGTAACAGTGGCGTAGAACCGCTTTTGCTCGACAAACCGGCCGTAGATGAATAAAATTCGTAGGCAATGAGTGAACGTAACGATGAGCAAGTATTGCTTCCTGTAGTGTCTGAGGAGACGGTAGATGTCCGCGTGCATGATTTTGCTGAGTCTGATTCCCGTGAGTATGTAGGCAGAATGTTTGGTAAATTTATGAATGAGCAGCCGCATCTTGCTGAAGTAGTCACGAACTATATTAGTCGAGCGGCGCAGTCGAATGCTGAAGCAGCAAAAATGGCGACTGTTGCGATAGTGATGTATGAGCACTTGAGTATTCAAGCTGAAGTGGATGAGTTAGACAGACAATTTAATTCACAACAAGAATAATATATAGACAATAAATAGACCCCGCTCATGCGGGGTTTATTTATTGTGTTCAGTACTTTACTAAACTTCGACTGCGTCGCGTAGTGCGAAGCCAACGACACCACCAACGAGTGGTGCAACTAGGTAGGCAGCAACTGCAAACCAGTCAATGTTTACCCAGTCAACAGCTGAAGCTGCTACGGCGATTGCTGGGTTTAGTACGATGTTAGCGCCAACATAGCTTACGGATACACCGGCAATAAGCATTGCGACGAACAGGCCGAAACCGGCTGTGATCGACTTAGCAACACGGTCGGTCTTTTCGCGCCATGCGCTTGCAAAAGCGAATGCAAAGATGGTGCTACCGAGAAGCTCGGCGAAGAATACGTACCAGTGGCTGTTGTTGGTGAGCGCTGCAAGCTTGAATACGTCAGGAGTAGCTTGACCAAGTGCAGAAGTGGATGACGCGTCTGTGTGGTAGCCGCTGATGAATGTTGACAGCACGACGTAAGCAGCGCCTGCGCCGAGAAGCTGTGCCAACACGTATGTAAGTGCGCGAACGTTGCCTAGCTTACGAGTAACCCATGCACCTACGGTGACGACAGGGTTTAGGTGTGCACCAGAAAGCGTGCCGACCATAAGTAGCAACGTGACAAGCACGAAGCCCATGTATAGTGGTTCGCCCTTTGTGACTAAGTAAGCGCTAGTTAGTAGAAATGCACCAATGAACTCACCGATGAGAGCTGCTGCTACGACAGTTCTCTTGTCGGTTAGCTTGAAGCGTGGAACCGATAGAGATTTTTTCGTTGTACTAACGGCCTTTACGGTTGTTTCAGTTTTTTTTGTAGATGGGCTTTTTGACCGGGTGGTTTTTTTTGCAGTAGAGCCGGCTTTTTTAGTCGCCATGGAATTCCCTCCTTGTATAGAAATTATGTGCTCAGTATAACATAACCTGAACGATATACTAGACCAAAGCGTCGACGCAATGAACAGTGGTTTATGGAGTATAATGATATATATGGGAATCATAGTAAACCAAGATGACAGACGGACAGAGTTGCAGAAACGTATTGCCGCAGATTTGACCGACAAAGCCAAAAAAAAGAGTGAACCACAAGGCGATATGCCAGACGGTGTCGATGACTCTGCGTACATGGAAGGTACGTCGTCGACGTCACGATTTGCAGGAGTATGGATTTTACTCATAGCCGTGATTATCGTTGCGGCTGTTATATATTTATTAGTCTCGTCTGGCAATCACAAGTAAGATAATTTATACTCTAGCTTAATGATCGATACCAATGAACTGCGCGAAAATTTGCTACAGCGCATCCGTGAAAGCAATCAGCCACACGAAGTGTTGCGAACTCCTGAACTCAGGGCGCTTGCTGATGGGCTGAGGGACTTGCCGCCTGAAGAGCGATCTGGTGCCGGCCGCGCGCTCAATGAATTGAAGCAGTCACTGCAGGCGGCCGTGCAGGAGCGTGAAAATGAATTGCTTGACCAAGCCGTAGTGCCAATCGACGTAACGGCTCCGATGGATGTTAATAGCGCCTTGCCTACACTTTTATCAACGGAGCGGGGTACGGTGCATCCAATTTCGCGCGAGATTGCCGTGATGAGCGACATTTTACAGCGCATGGGCTTTACTGTTTATGAGTCGCGTGAGATTGACGATCAATATCACATGTTTGAATCTTTGAACTTTCCCGCCGGACACCCCGCTCGTGACGATTTTGATACATTTATGACTGTTGAGACTGACAAAGACGGTGAGCCGCTTATAGCGCCCGCGCATACGAGTACTATGCAAAACCGCATAATGCGTGAACTCGCACCGCAACTTGAACGTGGCCTGCCAGTTGCTGCGGCGTCAATTGATCGCGTGTTTCGAAACGAAGATCTGGACCCGCGCCATGAACACACGTTTTATCAGCACGAAGGTATATTTATAGACAAAGACGTTCACGCCGGTATGCTTGTCGCTACGCTCAAGACATTTCTGGAGAGTTACTATCAGACTGAGCTCAACGTCCGCGTTAATCCGTTTTACTTTCCATTTACCGAACCATCATTCGAGTTCTCGCTCAGCTGTCCGTTCTGTAAGGGTGAGGGTTGCAACGTTTGCTCACAGTCTGGATGGATTGAATTACTTGGCTGCGGCATGATTCATCCTAATGTGCTCAGGATGGCAGGGATTAACCCCGAAGTCTATACCGGCTTTGCATGGGGCGGCGGTGTTGATCGATTGGTTATGATGAAACGCGGCGTCGAAGACGTGCGACATTTTGAATCAGCAAAATTAGATTTTTTGAGGCAGTTTTAAATGAAAGTTAGTCTAAATACAGTAAAGCAATACACGACTGTCGACTTACCGATCGATGAGCTAGTGACGCGTATCAACGAGCAGCTAGGCGGCGTAGAAGAGATTATAGATATTGCGGAAAAGTATCGCGGAATAACTATCGTACGAGTAGTCGAATGCGGGCCACTTGAAGGTACGGATCATCTGAACGTGACGAAAGTTGATGACGGCGGCGTGGTCGAGGGCGTGGAACGAGATGCGAATGGTTTGGTGCAGGTTGTGTGCGGAGCGCCAAATGTGCGTGCGGGAATGCTGGCCGTATGGTTAGCGCCGGGTGTAACGGTTCCCGAGTCGTATGATGAAGCTGAGCCGTTCGTACTTGGTGCCAAGCCTCTTCGTAGCGTGATGAGTAATGGCATGTTGGCAAGTCCAAAAGAACTTTCTTTTGGTGATTCGCATGAAGGTATTCTCGAAATTGATCCAAACGAATGGAAGCCCGGTGGTATTGAAATTAAAGAGGGTACGGATTTTGCGCAGGCTTATGGTCTGAACGATACGGTGATTGATATTGAAAATAAAATGTTTACTCATCGGCCGGACTGCTTTGGTCAGCTGGGAGTCGCGCGAGAGATTGCGGGTATATTGGGCAAAAAATTCGTAAGTCCAAACTGGTATAAAGATACGGTAGAGTTTGGTGGCGGCGAAGGATTGAACCTCGAAGTGCAGAACGATGCACCTGACAAGGTTTCGCGCTTTATGGCCGTTGCCATCAAAGACGTGACCGTAAAACCTAGCCCTGTGTGGCTGCAAGCTGAATTGGTGCGTCTGGGCGCAAAGCCAATCAACAATATTGTCGACGTCACGAATTATGTGATGTTACTCACGGCACAGCCAATGCACGCTTATGACTATGACAAAGTTGGCAGTAAGCTTGGCGTACGCATGGCGCATGATGGCGAACTGATTGCGCTACTTAATGGTAAAAATGCTGAATTGAATTCGTCTGACATTGTCATCACTGACGGCGAAAAAGCTATCGGGATTGGTGGCGTCATGGGCGGTAGCGAGACAGAAGTTTCGGACGACACGAAAAATATTATCTTGGAATGTGCCAACTTTGACATGTATACGTTGCGCCGCACGAGTATGCGCCATGGTTTGTTTACTGACGCAGTGACACGGTTTACGAAAGGCCAGTCACCATTACAAAATCCAGCAGTACTACAACTTGCTATGAAGTCGGTATACGATGTCGCCGGTGGCCAGCAGGCAAGTGATGTTGTCGACGTGAATCATGTCGATGGGTCGCGCGATATGCGATCAATTGAAGTTGCATTTATCAACAAGCGCCTGGGGCTGGCTTTGTCTTCAAGTGAAGTAGCTTCACTTTTGGGCAACGTTGAGTTTACCATTGATGCAAGTGCCGAAGACCGCTTGAGTTATGACGTACCGTTTTGGCGTACCGACATAGAGATCTCCGAGGACGTCGTAGAAGAAGTTGGGCGTTTATTTGGTTTTGATAAATTGCCGCAGGAATTGCCACGTCGCACACTTACGCCTGCGCCGGTCAGCCCGCGACAAGTACTCAAGGCGAAGCTTCGCGATACGTTGAGCCGCGCTGGTGCCAACGAAGTTTTGACATATAGTTTTATACACAAGAATTTATTAGAAAAGGCTGGCCAAGACATTGAAGATACGTATAAGTTATCAAATGCTCTTAGTCCCGATTTGCAATACTTGCGCCGGACTGTCCTTCCGAGTTTGCTTGACAAGGTCAACATGAATGTTCGTGCAGGCTATGATAAGTTTGCGATTTTCGAGATTGGTAAGGGCCACAAAAAGTCGGCCGGTCGCGATGATCAAGGCGTGCCTGTTGAGCAGCAGTACGTTGCTATGGTGCTTGCAGGCGGTGATTTTTATCAGGCAAAGGCGTTTACTGAATTTATAGCCAAGTCACTTGCCGTGCAGTTTGAATATGTATCGGTTAAGCAGAGTGAAATCTTTGAACCAAAAAGAAGCGCTCATATATATGTTGGTGAAAAAGTTGTTGGTGTGATTGGCGAATACCGTGCGTTAATAAAGAAGAACTTTAAATTGCCAGATGTTGCTAGCGGAGTTGAGATTGATTTTGATGGACTGCTTAACGCCACGAAAAATGCAAAAGAAAGTTATCGACCACTTAGTAAATTCCCAAGTGCTGAACGTGACGTGACTCTTCAAGTTTCGCGAGATAGTTCGTTCACCGACGTAGAGGGCGCGGTTATCGAAAGCCTATCCTCGACAGGCCTAGATGTGCTCGTTTCACCCTTGGGAATTTACCAGCCAGACGAGGGCGACACAAAGAACGTTACATTACGGTTGAAGCTAACCTCGTACGAAAAGACAATGACTGGCGATGAAGTCGCGGTCATTATGAGAGCGTTAGAGCAACATGTTTCGTCCAAAATCAATGCTTCTATCATATAGATGCAGTACGTATAGATTTAATTTGTAGACTTTAAAATACCGTCTGGCATCTGACGACCATTTCGTATAGAATAGGCATTAGCATGAAGAAACGGGGTAAGTCTTTTTGGAATCCAATTCGCGTAGCGATCTGTGTCGTGCTTTTGTTTGTTGCGGTCGGGGTGGCTCTTTGGGCGTACTTGCAGGGTAAAAATGTTGCCGTGCTAGATCCGCAAGGTGTCGTAGCGGCACACGAAAAAAGCCTCATGATCTTTACTCTTTTATTAAGTTTAGTGGTTGTCGTACCTGTATTTACTATGCTGTTTACAATCGCCTGGCGTTACCGCGAAGGCAACCCAAAAAAGGTAAAGTACACACCCGACGTTGACGGAAGTCGCTGGATGGAAACGCTCTGGTGGGGCGTCCCAATCGTTATCATCGGTATATTATGCGTGGTGACATGGGTTAGTACGCATCAACTCGATCCTTACCGAGCTCTTGACTCCAAGGTTAAGCCATTTCGCGTACAAGTCGTCGCACTGCAGTGGAAGTGGTTATTTATCTATCCTGATTATCACGTAGCGTCGCTCAACCAACTTAAGATTCCTGCTAAAACACCTGTGAATTTTGAGATTACTGCAGACGGTCCTATGAGCGCATTTTGGGTGCCAAATCTTGGTACTCAGACATATGCTATGACAGGCATGTCTGCGCAGCTCAGCCTCATGGCCGATCATGCGGGCACGTACCGTGGCAGCAATAGCAATATTAGCGGCACGGGGTATGCGGACATGACTTTTGACGTACAGGCCTTGCCAACACGACAGGCGTTCTATGAATGGGCAAAGTCGATTGCTAACGATCAGTGTCGTGAACACCTGGCCTGGGATGAATATGAACAATTAGCAAAGCCGAGTATAGTGAATCATGCTGTTTATTATCACCTCCACGATGACAAGCTGTATACTGATGTGGTGAACAAATACATGATGACCGGTATGGATATGAATCGTATGAACATGAGTCACTCAGATGATCATGGCGGTGATGATGATGTTGATGGAGGTAGTCAATGTGGGGTAGGTTAGGTCTTGACGCAATTCAGACCAATCCGGTTACATTGGGTGCTGTCGTTGGCGCTCTTGTCGGAGTATTGGCTGTTGTAGTCGGGCTGACATACTTCAAAAAATGGAGCTGGCTATGGCGCGAATGGTTGACATCTCTTGATCCTAAGAAAATTGGTGTCATGTATATCGTCGTGGCGTTTATCATGTTGCTGCGAGGTTTGGCAGATGCGGCTATGCTACGAGCGCAACAGGCTGTTTTTGCGACTGGCCCGCATAGTCCGATTTCTCCTGATATGTTTCAACAGGTCTTTACGGCACATGGTACGATTATGATCTTTTTCGTAGCCATGGGTATTATATTCGGAATTATCAATTTGATTATGCCTCTCCAGATTGGAGCACGCGACGTCGCATTCCCCCTATTAAACGCCATTAGTTTTTGGTTGTTCGCAGCTGGCATGGTTCTCATAAACGTGAGCTTGGGGCTAGGTGAGTTTGCTGCTGCCGGATGGTTGGCGTACCCGCCACTTTCAGAACTGGCATACAGTCCGGGGACGGGGATTGATTATTGGATATGGAGCTTACAGATAGCCGGCATAGGTAGCTTACTCTCAGGTGTGAATTTCCTGGTTACGATCTTTACTATGCGCAGGCCCGGCATGACACTTATGAAAATGCCTGTATTCGTGTGGTCAGTAGTCGGTAGTTTATTGCTCGTTGCATTTGCGTTCCCCATACTCACGGCAACACTTGCCATGCTGGCACTTGATCGCACGCTCGGCATGCACTTCTTTACCGCCGACATGGGGGGCAATCCAATGATGTATATCAATTTAATTTGGGCTTGGGGGCACCCCGAGGTATACATTCTTGTTTTACCGGCGTTTGGTATATTTTCTGAAATCGTTCCCGTGTTTAGTCGCAAGAAGCTATTTGGTTATAAGAGCATGGTTTGGGCTATTATCGCCATTATGCTGCTGTCGTTTACTGTTTGGCTGCACCATTTCTTTACTATGGGCGCGGGCGCCGATGTTAATGCGTTCTTTGGCATTATGACCATGGTGATTGCCATACCTACGGGGGTTAAGGTCTTTAACTGGATATTTACTATGTATCGTGGTCGAGTGAGCTTTACTACACCAATGCTATGGTTCATGGGATTTGTAACGACATTTACACTTGGGGGCGTGACTGGGGTTCTCATGGCGGTACCCGGTATTGATTTTCAGGTCCACAACAGCCTGTTTTTGGTGGCCCACTTCCACAATATGATTATTGGCGGAGTTGTCTTCGGCGCCTTTGCAGGATTTGCCTACTGGTTCCCGAAGTTTACAGGTTTTCGTTTGCACGAAGGCCTAGGAAAAATTGCCTTTTGGTGCTGGCTAATCGGTTTCCTTGTCGCGTTTATACCACTTTATATTCTTGGCTTTATGGGTGCCGTACGACGACTTGATCATTACGATCCGAGTCTTGGGTGGCAGGGGCTGTTCATCGTTGCCGGCGTCGGTGTGATGATTATTCTAATCGGTGTGCTCTTCCAGGTGCTTCAACTCGCCTACAGTATATGGAAGCGAAAGGAGCTTGCTGTCGGTCCTGATCCATGGGATGCTCGCACGCTTGAGTGGTCTACATCTACGCCAATTCCTGAGTACAACTTCGCTACGCTCGATGCGGTACACACTCGTGACGCCTTTTGGACTATGAAGCATTCACACAAGGAAAAGAAGTCGGTAAAGTATGAGCCGATTCACGTACCAAAAAACACTGGTTTTGGCGTGTATATCGGTGCCATCGCATTCGTCATTGGCTTTGCAATTATCTGGCATATTTGGTGGTTGATGGCCGTTGGTTTTATGGCCTTGATCGCAACTGTTGTAGCATCGACGCAACGCGAGGATACCGAAAAGACATTTTCCGTACATCAAATTACTGCTACTGAAGCTAAGTTATGGGGTACTGATGTATGAGTGAGAAAACTGAAGTAGTCGCACTGCTCAATAGGACGACCGTTGGATTCTGGTTGTATCTCATGACTGACTGTATATTGTTTGCGAGTTTGTTTGCTACATATGTAGTGTTGAGGGGTGAGACGGCAGGCGGGCCAAGTGGTCACGAAATCTTTGAAATGCCAACGGCGCTCGCTGAGACTATTATTCTGTTGACGAGTAGCTTCACGAGCGGAATGGCGCTCATAGCTATGAAACAAAAGAATATTCGGCAGTTGTATGTTGCTCTTGCCGCCACGTATCTGCTGGGTGTATCATTCCTGACTATCGAAATAAGTGAGTTTTCCAAATTTGTGGCCGAAGGGCACGGCTGGCAACAAAGTGCGTTTTTGTCGTCATTCTTTACGCTGGTTGGTACGCATGGACTTCACATACTGACTGGACTTATTTGGCTATTGGTATTGGTGACGGTCTTGGCACGCAAAGGCTTGACGGATAAGTTGGTACGACAAATGACGCTCTTTGGTTTGTTTTGGCACTTCCTTGACTTGGTATGGATATTTATCTTCACGGTTGTATACCTCATAGGAGTTGCTACATGAGAACTAGATATGTAGCTGGGTATGTACTGTCACTCATCCTGACACTCTTGGCTTATGATGCTGTAGTTAATCATTTCACGTATGGTTTTCAGCTATTACTTTTACTTGGTGTGTTGGCTGTAATCCAAGCGGTTGTGCAGCTGGTGTTCTTCCTTCACATAGATCAAGAAAGCGGTCCGCGATACAAGCTCATTACATTTTTAGTCATGATAGTTATGCTGCTTATCGTAGTGGTTGGGTCATTCTGGATTATGTACCATCTTAATTACAACATGATGCAATTGTCGCCAGACGCAAAGACGAACTTGATGCTCAACAAGTACGATAAGGGCGGCTTCTAAATAACTATATCTTCGATGACGTAGGTTGCTGTTTAAGATGATAGAATAGTTATCATGGAACGGCGGACGAAATCTTACCTGCAGTTGATCAAGCCGGGAATTACTCTTAGCAATAGTATGACAGCGGCCGCTGGGTTTTTTCTTGCAGCTAGTCAGTTTGGGTTTTCGTGGTCGCGATTCGCCGGCACGATAGGTGGTGTGGCGTTAATTATTGCATCCGCCTGTGTAGTGAATAATATCTATGATCGAAACATTGACGCAAAGATGAGTCGGACGAAGGGCCGTGAAATAGCGTCTGGGCATATTACACTTCAAATGGCCGCACTCTATGCGATGGCGTTGGGATCATTAGGGCTGTGGTTGCTATATACGTTTACGAATCAAACTACGGTGCTTCTTGGGTTATTGTCATATTTTTGGTATGTCGTCGTGTATAGTGTCGCCAAACGTACGACACCTTTATCGACAGTTATTGGTGCAGTGTGTGGCGCGTTACCCCCGATGGCAGGATACGCGGCTTTAGCGGGCAAGATTGACGATACAGCTTGGGTGTTGTTTTGGGTTCTTATGGTTTGGCAGTTGCCACATTTTTACGCGATAGCAATTTTCCGAGAAAACGACTATCGTAAAGCTAATTTGCCGGTGTGGTCTGTGTTGCTTGGGGCTGAAAATACCAAGGCTCAGATATTGTTTTGGGTTGCTGTATTTACAATCGTCGTTGCGCTACCTTCAGTAATTGGGGCGACAGGCAACATATATCTAACTGTTATGCTTGCGCTGAGTGTGTACTGGTTGGCGCAGGGTGTTTGGTACTATCGACGTGAAAAAACTGATCGATGGGCAAAGCGCATGTTCGGTATCTCACTTGTTGTGCTTTTGACTTTTTGCGCCATGATAAGCGTTGGCGGAATCATAGCATAAGTGCTATTATTGAAACAATATGAAAATTACTATAGTAGGTGGCGGCTTCGGTGGTGTCAAAACAGCACTCGAACTGTCCAAGAACAAACACAATCGAATCACGCTTATCAGCGATAGGCCTGACTTTCAATATTATCCCGCACTATATGGCACAGCGACTGGCCATAGTCATTTAGAATCATGGGTACCGCTTGGCACGATTTTTGCTGGCAAAATGAATGTCGATGTCGTGATTGACAATATTACGTCGCTCGACCCCAAAGTCAAAACCTTACAAAGCAAAAATGGAAACACGTATCACTACGAACATTTAGTGCTAGCACTTGGGGCAGTTACAACATACTTCGGCATCGAAGGACTTGATCAATACGCATTCGGTATTAAGTCTGAGGAAGAGATCAAGGAACTGAAACACCATCTGTATCAAGAAATAGCCGAACAACATGAAGTCGAAAAACAATACGTTGTAATTGGCGGTGGCCCTACGGGCGTTGAGCTAGCATCGGCACTCGGCTCATACATTACACGCCTTTGCGGACATCATAAAGTTCCGCACGGTCGAATTGGAATTACACTTGTAGAGGCGGCTCCTCGTATATTGCCACGGATGCATCCAACGACGAGCAAAAGGGTGGCGGAGCAGCTTCGGGAATTAGGCGTTAAGGTTCAGGTTAATAAAAAAGTTGAGTCCGCTACTGTTGATGGGTTGGTGGTGAATGGCAAGCCGCTTTCGAGTCATACGATTATATGGACATCCGGTGTCGCTAATAATCCATTCTTTGCTGCAAATAGTGAACATTTTGAACTTGCTAAGAACGGCAAGGTTGTGGTTAATGATTATTTGCGAACTAAAGACGGTATCCATGTAATTGGAGACAACGCCTTTACGCCATATAGCGGTCTTGCGCAGACGGCACTTCATGACGCGCTCTTTGTCAGTCGCAATTTTGCCCGATGGCAGTCTCATAAGTCGCTAAAGAAATACAAGCCAACAACACCAGTTGTTAGTATTCCTGTAGGTAAGAATTGGGCGGTATTTGAGTGGCATTGGGTTAGGTTCTACGGCTGGCCGGCGTCGCTTATACGGCAAGCTGCAGATTTTATTGGCTATCATGACATTCTTCCTGTCGGTCAGGCGCTTGGCGCATGGCGTGCGCAGACGGTCATCGAGGAAGATTACTTTACGCCAACCCCTCAAGAGCAATAGGCGTATCTATGAAGGACTACGTGAGCACTTCTGTTTAATTTGGTATAATGGAGTGAATAGAAAGAAGAGGGAGTAAACATGTCTACCACCAAAAGCCAACGAATAGGTATATGGGTCATCGCTGTCGTGCTGACCGTTGGAACTATAGGATCATTTTTTGTTGTCATTCTCGCCAACAAAAATAACCAAGCAGATCAAGCTGCGCTACAAAAGCAGTACCAGAAGCAATTAGACGATTACAAAAAGTTACAGGAAGAAGCGAAAAAAGCCAACAAGCCACTGGATGGCTATTCGGCAACACCGTTTGACAAAAACAGCGTCACCAAGTTGAAAGTAGAGACGCTAAAAGAAGGTACGGGCGCAGTTGTCAAAGCTGATTCGACAATTACGGCAAATTACTTTGGCTGGACATCTGACGGTAGTATCTTTGATAGTACGAATAAAAATGACAAAGTAACGCCAATCGACTTTAGCCTAACTGGCGTGATTAAGGGGTGGACGAATGGTTTGACTGGCGCCAAAGTGGGCTCAACAGTCCGTTTGACTATACCTGCCGATCAAGCGTACGGCAGTAAGGACGATGGCTCGGGTCGACCGGTTGGTCCGCTCATGTTTGTCGTAGAAATCCAAGCATTGAAGTAGTTAATATGCTATACTTAGTATAGTAAAATATAAATATTAATTAGGGACGAATATATGGCAGAAGTAATAGACACAATAATGATCGGTGCGGGTCCAAGTTCGCTTGCAGCGGCAGTATATACCACTCGCGAAGATATTAAGACTGTCTTGTATGAAAAGGGTGTCATCGGCGGATTAGCTGCGATAACCGACATGGTAGACAATTACCCTGGATTTCCAGAGGGTATTGAGGGCATGAAGCTAGCTGATCAACTTCAAAAGCAGGCTGAACGGTTTGGTGCAAAAATTGAGTTCGGTCAGGTTGACTCACTCAAGGTTGATGGCGAAATTAAAAATCTTGTTGTTGATGGTCAGCCGGTACAGGCAAAGACTGTATTGATCGCAACGGGAAGTGATTACAACAAATTGGGTATTCCTGGTGAACAGGAACTTTATGGACGCGGCGTGCACTATTGTGCTACTTGTGACGGTGCATTTTACCGTGAGAAACGTTTGGTTGTTGTCGGTGGCGGCAACTCGGCAGTGCAAGAAGCTATCTTTTTGACTCGCTTTGCGACACACATTGATCTGTTGGTGCGAAGTACCGTAAAGGCAAGTGACGTATTGCAGCAGGATCTGCAGAAGTGTGTCGATGAAGGTAAAATAACTATTCACTTGGGTGTAACTCCAACTGAAATTGTGGCTGGAGATGATGGCAAGGTTACTCATGTTGCTGCAAAAAAGAATGAAGAGGACGTCAAATTTGAAACCGATGGTGTATTTATATTCGTAGGTCTAAAGCCAAATACGCAGTTCCTTGAGGGTAGCGGTATTGAGCTAGATGAACAGGGGTTGATTAAGACAAATGAACATCTGGAAACGAACTTACCAGGTGTGTTTGCTAGCGGTGATGTGCGTAGCGGGGCGACTATGCAGATTGCAAGTGCAGTTGGCGAAGGTGCCACGGCGGCACTTTCTATTCGCGAATACCTGGACAACCTACACCACGTGGAAGTTTCATCGGTTACTGAATCACCGGTCGCTGCTTAGACAAAAATAGCTAACAGGCTATAGCTTGTTAGCTATTCGATCGGGATAGTCGGTGACGACTGCGTCGATTTCTCGCCGGTCGAGTAATTTTGCCGCTTGAGGTCGGTTTACCGTATATACATAGGTGAAGATTTTCGACTTCTTGGCAATTTCAATCGCAAGTTTATTTACATGAAGACGGTGCCAGCCGACGGCAGCAAGCTTGAGTTTGCGATTGTATGTGATGAAGGCGAATGGGTTTACGCTGTGTAATAGAGCCAGGTTTATGTATTTGTTTAACGAGCGCAGCTTCCATAGTGTACGTATGTGAAATGATGAGATAAGTACATTGTCCCACTCGTTTGGCTGATTGATGTACTTTTTGTCGAGTAGGTCGTAGACAATTTCTATGCCGTCGACTGGCTTGTATTCTAGATTAAGTAATATTTCACCAAAGAATTCATCTAGTACCGACGCAAGAGTGACAACCGAACCGGCTTTTTTGAGTTCGGCGAGCGTTGACTTGCGCACGGAGTGACCATGGAGTGCGGCATCGTGGCTAAGTATAGGGGTGCCGTCAGATGTTAAGCGGACGTCGAATTCAAGTATGTCAGCACCAGCATCCTTGCCGACGCGCAAGGACTCCAAAGTGTTTTCTGGCGCCAAACCTGCTGCGCCTCGATGTCCGATTACTAACATATCCTAGCTATAGTATACTGGATGGAGACAATACAGACGAAAAGAATACAGGAGAAACAATGGCAGATTTTAACAAGATACTTACACCAGGTGATGTCGATGGCGGCGTCGTAAACGTAGTGATTGAAATTCCGGCTGGCAGCAGCCACAAGATTGAGTGGAATCGCGAACTCGCAGTGATGCAGTTAGACCGCATCGACCCAGCTATTTTCGCTAAACCTACTAACTATGGTTTCATACCACAGACGCTCGATGAAGATGGCGATGAATTGGACGCATTGATTGTAACTGACGCTCCGCTACCCACGGGTATATTCCTAGAAGCAAAGGTGATCGGTGTGATGAAGTTTGAAGATGACGGTGAAGTGGATGACAAGATTGTCGTGGTGCCTGCCGACGACCGAAATAGCGGCAATCGTATCCAGAGCCTGAGTGACATCCCACAATTGGTTAAGCAGATTGAAAACCACTTTAACCACTATAAGGATCTTAAAAAACCCGGCACTACAATTGTTAAAAGTTGGGGCGACGTCGAAGAGGCTAAGGTTGTTATACACGAATCGATTGAACGCTGGAATAATCGCTAACAATGGCAAAGACGAAGTTTGTCGCAAAGGTATTACTCCTTGATGGCAACGGAGACTTTTTGTTGCTTACGAGAAGCGACACACACCCAAGCTTGGCTGGTTTTTATGACCTGCCAGGTGGAATGATTGAAGACGGCGAAGAGCCTGGCGCTGCGGTTATAAGAGAGGTAAAAGAAGAAACTGGCATTGAATTGCCTCATCATGCAGTCAAGGTGATATACACCACGACGCATGTCATGCATGACAAAAGCTACCCTACATTGCTGTATCTTGCGCGCATAGAAATGAAGAGTCCTGATATACAGATTAGCTGGGAACATAAGTCACACGAGTGGGCCCCACTTCATCGCATGGCTGATGTTGAGCCACAGTTGGCATCTACATACCAAGAGGCGTTTGCTTATGTTCGAGCACACAATATCATTGAAGATATAGATATCGTCGTAGGCGAAATTCAGGAAGCCGCAGCTTAGTTTTTTGTATACATAGCAAGCTTTGGCCTAAGTTTACTCTGGTTTACTTACGCGCTTTGCCTTTTTTGCGAGCTGCTTTATCGCGGATTATAGCCGCAGCGCCGCTGACGGCTTGCAGGAGGCCGAGCTTCCGGAGTTGCATACGTAATTTTGCTCGAGCATGACTTGTGGTGACGAGCTCTAACCAGTCGCTTTTTGGTTGGGATAATTTACGAGTTATGACTTCGACGACGTCGCCATTATGAAGCGGTTTGTCAAAAGCGTGAATCCTACCGTTAACGCGGAAGCTGTATGAGTGTTTACCGATGTCGCTATGGACCAGATAGGCAAAATCAAGCGGCAATGCGCCTTCGGGTAAGTTGTAGATGTCGCCTTTTGGTGAATAAACAAAGATGCGATTGCCAAAAAGATCGACATTTAACTGGTCCTGGCTAATCTCTTCGCCGTCCTTTAAGCGCGCTGCCACTTCTTGCATCTGTGTAATCCACTGTAGTTCGGCGGGTAGATGACTGGATTTTTTACGGGCGTAATTTTTGCTGCTTTTTTGCTCGTGGTAGTGAAAACTGGCGGCTAGTCCGCGTTCGGCATATTCGTGCATTTCGTTGGTACGAATCTGAAATTCAACAATCTGCTTACTCGGCGTAATGACGGTGGTGTGGAGACTTTGATAACCGTTTGGTTTCGGTATGGCTATGTAGTCTTTAATTCGGGCGAGCATTGGCTGATACATGCCGTGCAATATACCTAGTACTCGGTAGCAGGTTTCGTTGTTTGGCACGATGATTCGTAGAGCCATGAGGTCGTAAATGTCATCGATGTTGCCGTCGACTTTTTCAAGCTTTTTGTGCAAGCTATAGACGCTTTTCACGCGACCGTTAATTTCAAACTCTATGCCTTGTTTTTTGAGCTCACGTTCAACGTCGGTGCGGACGGCACCAAGTTTACGGGTACTTTTTCCTAGGCGCTTACGGATGATGTTTTTAAGCCTGTCAAACTCACTAGGGTCCAGGTATCGAAAAGCCAGCTCTTCGATTTCCATACGCACGCGACCCATACCAAGGCGATCGGCCATTGGGGCAAAAACCTCGAGTGATTCACGGGCGATTTTTTGTTGTTTGTCGGTTGGCATGTATTTTAACGTCTGTAGATTGTGTAGTCGGTCGGCTAGTTTGATGATGATAACGCGAACGTCCTGACTGACGGCGATGAGTAATTTGGAAAGATTGTCCTTTGTTTGAGGTAAATAATTTCCTAGGTCTTGCATACCGGAGCGGGCTTGGCTGACTTTAGTGACGCCGTCGACCAAGAAGGCGACATCATGGCCGAAAAGTGACTCAATTTCATCAAGTGTAGCGTCGGTATCTTCGACGGTGTCATGTAAAATACCAGCCAGGACGGTGTCGATGTCCATGCCCCATTCAATCAAAAGACGGGCTACTGCTAGCGGGTGAACGATGTATGGCTTGCCACTAAGGCGTTTTTGTCCCAGGTGTTTCTCGGTTGCAAAATTAATAGCATGCGTGAGCTCTGCGAGCTGGTTTTCATCGTATAGCTCCTTTGCTAGTAGTAATACCTCACGTCGTTCCATGCTTACCAGTATAAATCAGTTATGATAATTAAAAAACCACCATTAGAGGTGGTGACGGTTCGCATGGATTGAGGGTAAATATTTGCACATTCCGCTAACGCTGTTATACAATTGGGTATGAAATTACTAACACTTAATAAGAGGGTGGTTAACACGAATGGCAGTAGTAAAATTAGGTATCAACGGTTTCGGACGTATTGGTCGTAATGCATTTAAGATTGCATTTGAGCGTAGCGATTTAGAAGTTGTCGCAATCAACGACCTGACAGATACCAAGACGTTGGCGTATCTTCTCAAACATGACAGCAACTACGGTACGTATCAGTATGACGTAAGCTATGATGACACTAACATTATCGTGAATGGCAAGCACGTGAAAGTTTTGGCGGAGAAGGATCCAGCAGTTTTACCTTGGGGTGACTTAGGTGTTGATCTTGTCATCGAGTCAACTGGACGCTTCACAAAGAAAGAAGATGCTGAAAAGCACATCACCGGTGGTGGTGCGAAGCGAGTTGTTATCAGTGGTCCAAGTAAGTCTGACGGTGTCGACACGATTGTGCTTGGTGCGAACGACGACAAGATCGGCAGTGCTACAGAAGTAGTAAGCAACGCCAGCTGTACTACGAACAGCCTTGGTGCAGTCATGGCGATTCTTGATAGTGAATTTGGCGTAGAGAAATCGCTACTTACGACTGTCCATAGTTACACGGCCAGTCAGGTTGTTCAGGACGCACCGAACAAAGACTTGCGCGAAGGCCGCAATGCTGCAGAAAACATGGTTCCTACAACGACCGGAGCTGCTATTGCAGTCACGAAAACGCTTCCAAATCTCGAAGGTAAATTTGACGGTTTGTCGATTCGTGTGCCAACCCCTGTCGTCTCTATTAGCGACGTAACTGCACTCTTGTCTAAGGATGTTACTGTCGAAGAAGTGAATGACGTGTTTAAAAAAGCCGCAGCTGATCCGTTCTATCAGGGTATCTTAGCAGTTAGCGAAGAGGCGCTTGTAAGTCGTGACTATATTGGCGATAGTCACTCTGGCACAGTTGACTTGTTGCTAACAAAGGTTGTCGGCGGTAACTTGATTAAGATTTGTGTCTGGTATGACAACGAATGGGGCTATAGTAACCGTTTGGTCGAACTAGTGGCTGACCTCGGCAAAAAACTCGGCGAATAATCAATATATGAAAATGGTGCACTCGTTAAGTGCACCATTTAGCGCTGGGCGCTAAGTTATCTCAGAAAGCACTTGAAGATTTACGAGTTTAGATGGCGCTCTCTGCGTTATGGCTACCAGGTAGAGCCTGCCGCTAATCTTGGCATACCCTGTAACGTACCATATGACCGCAATTTTTCCGAACTCTCTTTTTTTGGGCGTCGACTGGATGTTGACGGTTGTTAGAGGGGATACGGATAAATTAGACCGATTGAACACGTCGATATAGTGACCGCGTCTCATGTTTGACACGTGTAGTCTACCAATCGATAGGTCCGCATACTGCTTGATCGGTTGAGCGATCGCAGAACTCATATTTACTCCTGTCGAGCTGTGCTTTTGAGGACAATACTACAATACGTAATTTATCGGATTTTGTCAAGTTGTCACATGTGTAAAAAATGCCGATGCTGGACTTTTATTTTCTTCAAAAAACGCTTATACTTAAGACATGAAAATCTATTTGGGCTCTGATCATGCTGGTTTCGATTTAAAAGAAGACGTGTTTGCTTATCTGGTGAAGCGCAATATTGACGTTGATGATGTTGGTGCGAAAGTACCTGATCCAAACGACGATTTCCCTCAGTTTGCCCAAGCTGCCGCCATTAAAGTGATTGGTGACGATGATCCTGACGCTCGAGCAATCTTGATTTGCGGTGGCGGGCAGGGTATGGCGATGGCTGCAAATCGTTTTCGCGGAATCCGCGCTAGTGTCATATGGGACGCAGAAGAAGCGCGCATGACTCGCAACGACAACGATTGTAACGTACTGTGCTTACCGGCGCGTGTATTGCAGCGTGAAGATGAAGCTGTCTGGCAGGACATTTTAGATACATGGCTCAATACGCCATTCGCAGATGCTGCTCGATATAAACGCCGAAACGCAGAACTGGATGAGCTTTCGTAATGTCGACAATCGTCCCATGCGTTACTGTTAGTACTCCCGAGGACTATAAGACGTCTCTAGGGCGAGTTCACACGTTTGCTCGTCGAATCCACATTGATTTTTCAGATGGTTCGTTTGCGCCGAATCAGTCCATAGCCGCTAACCAGATCTGGTGGCCGCAAGAGTGGCAGACAGACATCCATGCGATGGTTGCCGATCCGACGATTCATGTTGATTCTTTGCTTGCACTCCGACCACACTTGATTATTTTTCATGTAGAAGTGAAAATCGATTTAATGCCCGTGTTGCAAAAAATAAAAGCGGCAGGTGTCAAAGCTGGGGTTGCACTAATGAGAACGACCGTTCCGTCGGACGTCTCACAATTGATTGGTGCTGCGGACCACGTGATGATTTTCAGTGGTGATCTGGGTAAATATGGCGGAAAGGCCAGCTTGATGCAACTCGAAAAAATCCGCTTGATTAAAAACATCAATGCCGGAGTCGAAATCGGCTGGGACGGAGGAATTAATTTGGACAACGCGTTTAGTTTAATGCAGGGTGGCGTCGATGTGTTATACGTTGGCGGCGCGATTCAAACGGCGGCAAATCCCGAGTCTGCGTATGCGGCATTGGTTAAAGAAGTAGGAAAACAGGGGGCGATGTAATGCATAAAAATTTAACAGTAACTGACCTTGAGCATAAGGCATATACAATCCGCGAAGATATCATCCGTATGCTTGAGCATGCCGGTAGCGGTCATAGTGCCGGTCCACTGGGCTTGGCTGAAGTCTTTTCGGCGCTGTATTTCAATATTATGCGCATAGATCCGAAGAATCCCGATTGGGAAGATCGCGATTTCTTCTTCTTGAGTAACGGCCACTGTGTGCCGGTGCAGTATGCGGCGATGGCTGAGGCAGGCTATTTTGACAAAGACGAACTTATGACGCTACGAAAATTCGGTAGTCGTCTGCAGGGTCACCCAGAGCGCACACGGCTACCGGGGCTCGAAAATACCAGCGGACCGCTGGGTAGTGGTTTGTCTCAAGCGGCGGGGGTTGCGCACACACTGCAACATATTGACAAGCAGATACACAGGTTTGTGTATGTAGTGACCGGAGACGGTGAGCTAAACGAAGGTAATATATGGGAAGCGGCGATGTTTGCCGGAAAGTACAAACTGTCCCAATTGGTCGTATTTGTTGATCGCAATAACATACAGATCGATGGCACCACCGAAGACGTTATGCCACTCGAAGATTTACATGGCAAGTGGGAGTCTTTTGGCTGGCACGTGCAAGAAGTCGACGGACATAATATCGAAAGCATTGTAGACGCTGCCAGTATGGCTCGAGCAATTACCAACAAACCAAGCGTTATAATCACACACACGATACCCGGCAAGGGCGTTGATTTTATGGAATACGACTATCACTGGCACGGTGCGCCACCAAACGCAGAGCAAGCAAAGGACGCGTTGCACAAACTACGCACGCTAGACGGTAAGATCAAGGGGGAGCACGAGTAATGAGCCACTATCAACTTTCTGACAAGCTATTTACAGACGACCAGGGAAGTGAGCCAATTCGTGCTGGTTTTGGACGAGGTCTAAAGGCTGCTGGCGAAGCGAATGAAAATATCGTTGCACTTTGCGCTGACCTGACCGATAGTACGCAGATGAGCAAGTTTAAAGAAGCTTTTCCGGAACGTTTCGTAGAGATTGGCGTGGCGGAGCAGAACCTCGTGACGGTCGCAAGTGGCATGGCTCGTGTCGGCAAGATTCCTTTTACGAGTAGTTACGCTGCATTTAGTCCTGGCCGCAACTGGGAGCAAATCCGCACGACGGCATGTTTGAATGATCAGCCTGTCAAGGTTGTTGGAAGTCATGCGGGCGTGAGCGTAGGGCCGGATGGCGCTACTCACCAGATGCTTGAAGACATTGCGCTTATGCGCGTTCTGCCAAATATGGTTGTCGTTGCTCCTGGAGATGGCATAGAAGCAGAGAAGGCCACGAAGGCCATAGCTGAAAATGGCAAGCCTAGCTATCTGCGCCTAGCTCGCGAAAAAACGCCGATCTTTAGTACCGAGCATTCACCTTTTGAAATAGGCAAGGCCTACGTACTGCGAGAAGGCTATGACGTTAGTCTGCTGGGTACCGGCACGATGACCTACCAGATGCTTGCAGCGGCCGTGGAGCTTGAAAAGCATGGCATCAGTGCCGAAGTGGTACATGTGCCGACGATCAAGCCACTTGACGACCATACGATTTTGGCGAGTGCCAAAAAAACCGGTCGTGTTGTGACGGCGGAGGAAGCGCAAATTAGCGGTGGGTTTGGTGCTGCAGTGGCGGAACTATTGTCTGAACATCTGCCAACTCCACTGAAGCGTATTGGTATGATGGACCGGTTTGGCGAGTCTGGCACACCGGATGAATTGCTAACGCACTTCGGTTTGACAGGTGATAAAATTGCGCACACCGTGAAAGAGTTTGTAAGTGAAAAACCACAATATCATAGGGAATTTTAGGGAGGGGCTATTGCGATGAGTTTAACAATTCCATATATCAGGGCTAATACCATGAGGGCAAGGCACCTGTACCAGCGCACGCGAAGTCAGCATTTTGCCGTTGGTGCGTTTAATATCGATAACCAGGAAACTTTGATAGCTGTAGCACGTGCGGCACAGAAGCTGAAATCTCCAGTGCTTGTTGAAGTTAGTCATGGTGAAGTAAAAGCCATTGGTCTAGAAAACATTCGCGATATGGTCGATAACTACAAAGAAGAATTTGGCGTAGAAATGTATATTAATCTTGACCACAGTCCATCTGTTGACGATTGTAAGCGCGCTATCGATGCTGGTTTTGAGTTTATTCATATCGACATAAGCCAAGAAAACCATGACGCTAGCTTGCAAGACATCATTGCCAAGACAAAAGAGGTGGTGGATTATGCCAAATTTACCGGAGCGTTGGTAGAGAGCGAGCCGCACTACTTCGGCGGTTCGTCAAATGTCCACACAGAGAAGATTGACTACGAAGCAATTAAAAAGACGTTTAGCACACCCGAGGGTGCCAAGTATTTTATCGACATGACAGGTATTGATACATTTGCCGCTGCAGTTGGCAATTTACATGGTAAGTACCCAGTGCCTAAAGAACTCGATCTTGAGCTATTGCAGCAGATCCGCGACAGTATTGACTGTCAAATCAGTTTGCACGGAGGTTCTGGTACTCCTTTGCATTTCTTTGAAGATGCCGCTAAGATCGGCGTGAGCAAGATCAATATAAATAGTGATATGCGCTATGTTTTCCGAAAAACTTTGGAAAAGGTGTTAAAAGAGAACCCCGACGAATATGCCATTGTTAAATTAATGCCGGAAGTCTACGGTGCTGTCCAAGAAGTTGTCGAAGAAAAGATTCATGCGTTTGGCAGTGTTGGCAAGGCAGTCGTCTAGTCGACATGCCCTATAAAGGTTATGGTATACTAATAACAATATGAGTGGAACAAACATAAAAATCATCGCAGTTGGTGCAGCAGTCCAGGACGTATTTTTAAGCGATAGTGATGAATTCGAACCTGTGAGCGACAAGTCGGCACACGAACAATTTATGAGATTAGAGCTTGGTGCAAAGGCTGATGTGAATCACATTACTTTTAGTACCGGCGGTGGCGCGACTAACGCAGCTGTAACGTTTGCACGGCAGGGGCTACATGCCGTGTTTATGGGTACGGTTGGTCGAGATCCGGCAGGTCACGCCGTACTGCAGGCGCTTGACGACGAGGGCGTTAATACATCCCATGTAAGTTATAGCGAGAAGTTCAGCACTGGCTACTCGGTGCTGCTGTTAGCTCCCACTGGTGAGCGAACAATTTTGACTTATCGCGGAGCATCGACGCACTATCATGAAAAGGATTTTAACATCCACGGTATTGATGCCGATTGGATGTATGTGTCGTCAATGTCGGGTAATTTTGATGTGCTTCATAAATTATTCAAACAGGCTCGACAGATGGGTATCAAGGTGATGTTCAACCCTGGCAAGGGTGAACTGAATCATCCGAACAAGCTGCGTGCCCTACTGGAAGACGTCGAAGTTTTGTCTGTAAACAAAGATGAGATGGAGCTGCTTGTCGAAGGGCAGAGTATGGAAGAGCTTGTTGTCCACGGTTTGAACTATGTGCCGGTTGTCATAGTAAGCGACGGGCCAAACGGTGTTTGCTCCTCTGACGGCAAGACTATCGTAAAGGCGGGCATGTATCAGGATGTAAAAGTGATTGACCGTACAGGTGCTGGAGACTCATTTGGATCAGGCTTTCTTAGCCAATGGGCCCAGGGCAAGTCGCTTGTCGACAGTATTATCTTCGCTAGTGCCAACTCCACTTCAGTGGTGCAATATATCGGCGCTAAAACGGGAATTTTACATAAGAACGTGAAGTTGCACCATATGCCGCTCCACGAGCAAGTACTTAAAGCCAAAACATAAGCATGATATAATTTTTTATAGTATGACTCACACGTTGAAACAACTTTTGGGCAATGATCATCCTCTGTTTGTGGCAAATTTAGTGGCGCTTGAAAAAGCCGTCGGTAATGACGGCGTCGATGCGAAATTACTTGGTGACATCATTGAGCGTGGGCATGAGGTATTGCGTAGCGTAGGCCTTGATCCTGCAGATACGACAGGAGTCGAAGCATATAGGGCTCTCAGTAATATAGCCGGTAATGAAGCGTCTCGCGGGAAGCTTCGTGATACTGATTTTGTTTTGTTGCTGTTTGGTGACGATCTCGTTTCCTTTAATCTTCATGACATCATAGAAAATTCGCACCATCAGCTTAAATTCGAAAATCGCGTACTGGGCCATGCGCAACGTCATCTGAGGGCTGAAATTGTCCGACGTTACGCCGAGCATGACCGTTCGAATAATGAGTTAGTGCATGAATTAGCGCATGAAATCGGACTTAAGCCAGAGTCGGACGAAGGGCACCATGATATACATAAGGAGGTTTCAAAGGATATGAGTCAGCAGGTACCAAGAGTATTAGCGGTCGGTGATATTTTCACGGATGCGTTTATTAAATTGAACGAAGAAGTTGCACGAGTCGACACTGATCCTGATGGCAGCAAACGCATCAGCTTGCCGCTCGGAAATAAGCCGCCGTATGATGGTGTGGACATAGTCAGGGCTGTCGGACCTTCACCAAATGCTGCCGTATCGATGGCAAGGCTTGGGCTAGAGCCATCACTACTGGCTTTTATGGGTGATGATCAAGTCGCTATTGACGCGCGAGAGTATCTGAAAAGTGAGGGCGTTTCGGACGAGCTACTTTCATTACAGGAAGGTCAGAAGTCTAGTTATTATTATGTACTCCGTTATGGTGCGGAGCGAACGATTTTGGTTAAAAATGAAGACTATGATTACGTATGGAAGGAACCGACTGAGGAGCCTGCGTGGATTTATTTGTCACTGCTGAGTGATAAGTCGTGGAAGCTGCATGAAGACATGCTCAAATACCTACACGACCATCCGAATGTCAAATTTGCCTTTCAGCCAGGAACATTCCATTTTAAATGGGGGGTCGAAAAATTAAAGGACTTTTATAGCCGTAGTCACATCGTAGTGTTGAACCGCGAAGAAGCTATGGATATTACCGGTAAGCCTCATGATCCCATCGGAGAATTGACAAAGGCCGTGCACGACCTCGGGCCGCAAATTGTCGTGATTACAGACGGTCCGAACGGTTCGTTTGCATCGTACGACTGGAAGCTCGTTACCATTCCTAATTATCCCGATCCGGGCCCTCCAGTTGATCGTACCGGTGCGGGCGACGCATTTGCGTCTACGATTGTTGCAGCGCTTGCGTTAGGCGAATCAATGGATACGGCTCTCACGTGGGCGCCTATAAATAGCATGAGTGTCGTACAGCAGATTGGAGCGCAGACTGGACTGCTTTCGCGCGAAAAGATTATGGAATATTTGAAAAACGCCCCTGAAGACTATAGGGTAACGGAGATCAAAGAGTGAGATACCAAATCTGCGTCTCTGGTGCGGCGAGCGGCGAAACTGTCACCGCCTCGCATCAGTTGGCGTACGATTTAGGCAAGGCGATTGCTGATGCCGGTAAGACGTTACTGACCGGCGCTACTGTCGGTTTACCCCACTATGCAGCGCAAGGTTTTGTGAGCGTCAAGGGCTCAAAGGGCATATCAATTGGCTTTAGTCCCGCTAGTTCGTTTCGTGAGCACGTAGCAACGTATAAATTGCCAACAAAAGAGTTTGATTATATCAACTTTACTAGTATGGAATACGTTGGGCGAGACGTGCATTTGGTGCGGAGTAGCGATGCTGTCATTACCGTTGGTGGCCGCATGGGTAGTTTGCACGAACTAGCGACAGCGCTTGAAAGCCGCAAGGTTTGTGGCGTATTACTCGGTAGTGGAGGCCTGGCCGACTATGTGCCAACACTGCTTGAGAACGTCGAAGCTCCAGGTGCGAAAGACGTTATTTACGATACTGATCCTGCTCGATTGCTGAGTAAAGTCATCAAGGCGTTAGACGTAAAATATGCAGATTTCAAAGATGATGGCAAAGACAGTCAGCTTGCCAATCGCT
This sequence comes from Candidatus Nomurabacteria bacterium, assembly GCA_023898645.1. Taxonomy (NCBI): domain Bacteria; phylum Candidatus Nomuraibacteriota; species Candidatus Nomurabacteria bacterium. The sequence goes on from CP060232.1 coordinate 485,344, forward strand.
ATAGTAAAAACGGTTAGTCGTTATCTTGGTCTTCGTCACCACGTTTGATGATATGCCCACCAGAATCATCGTCTGAATTCTCATTTAGCATATCAAAAAGAGTAGGTTGGTCATCGTCCTCAGGAGTTCCGTAGAGGATATTTTCTTCACCGAAAGGTGATATTCGATTGTTCATGGCTGTCATAAAATCAGGCTGTTCAATGCCTAACTCATTTATAACTTCACATGTGACACGGGCACTTCGAGGTAAGTCTGACTCTTGCGTGGCTTTCTCGTGAGGCATCACATCGGCACTTTCAAGGCTGATTTTGCCTAGGGTATGTAGTTTGCCGGTTATTTTTAGCAGGTATTCGATATCAGTCAAAAAGCATCTAATCGCCTCATCATTGTCTGACAGTGGTCGTTCGAAATGATTCATTTTTATATAATAACATTTTTAGCTTTAAAAAGCAACTTCAAGTGAGATAGATGAAATGTACTGTGCTATTGAAAATATGCTGAATGAAGTGATATACTCCATATAAGCATAACCAATAAATAAAGGAACATACTTCCATGCAAAAACAGACAGGAAGCGTACATGCAGTTATTATCATACTTTTAACACTTGGACTCATCGGCTCGGTTGGATTTATATTTTGGCAGAATTTTATTGTAAATGGTCCTACTCGAGGAGCCGTACAGTCAAATAAGTCAACAAAGAGCGATGTGGTAAAAGCTGAAATCGTTGAGGTTAAGAAAAAAACTTATTGTGCTACATTCGAAAAAGTCTGTTTTGAATATCCTGAAAAGTGGACTATCAAACAGGTGGATGAACTAAGTGGAGATTCGAAAGATGCATTTACTATCGCTGATCCAGAAAACACGGTTGTTCTTGCATTTCAGTCGGGCATTGGCGCTAATGACGGCTCGTGTTGCGGACCTATGCCCGAAGGTCCAGTGACTATTATTAGCTCTCAGAAGGTACCGCACTTCGGAGAAGTAGCGTCAAGTCAATATGATAAAGATCGGTCAAACGGCGTCTATGTTAGCGAAGTTGTGACAACTAGCGTCAAGGGTGTATTTCCCGATCCGAGCGAGCCTATCGTCAACAGTGTTATCAAAGGCTATATTCCTCAGCTTGTTCTTCATAATTCCCTTACGCTAGCAAAAAAGCAAACAGTAACACGGATAAACGGTAATATAACAGGCGACAGCTACATAAACGGACAGCAGAATGGAACTATTTTTTTATTTGGTACGGTTACGTTTAGTATAAAGTCAACGCCAAAGATTTTCTCGTCACTGAATGAGGCAAAAGCGCAGTTGAAGGGCACTAGTTTCCAGCAGGCAAAGGCAATTTTGCTCTCTGCTCATTATGAGTAAATAAAGATGACTAGTCTATAATGATATAGATGAGTCAAAAATTCCGACTTGAGACGAACTACCAGCCGACAGGTGATCAGCCGACGGCTATTGCTCAATTGGTCAAAGGTTTGGAAAATGGCGAGCATGAACAAACGCTCCTAGGCGTGACTGGTAGTGGTAAAACTTTTACCATGGCAAATATTATTCAGAATCGTCAGACACCAACTTTGGTGCTGGCGCACAACAAAACCCTTGCTGCTCAGTTGTATAGTGAATTCAAGGCGTTTTTTCCAGATAACGAAGTTCATTACTTTGTCAGCTATTTTGACTACTACCAGCCCGAGGCATACATAAGTTCCAGTGATACTTATATTGAAAAAGACAGCAAGATAAATGATGAGATTGATCGCTTGCGCCATGCAGCGACAACTGCGCTATTAACACGACGTGACACCATAATCGTGGCGAGTGTTAGTTGTATATACGGCATAGGTAACCCTGATGATTATGCGGACATGTCAATCCACCTCACGACAGGGGAGCGGAGATTGCAGGACAAATTCGTACGCCAGTTGACCGATATTCAGTATCAGCGTAACGATATAGATTTTCATCGTGGCACATTTCGTGTAAAGGGCGATGTGGTTGACGTATTTCCGGCAGGAAGCGATGTAGCCTACAGAATTGAATTTTTCGGAGATCAAATAGACCGTATAACGCGCATTGATCCACTTACGGGTGAGATATTGGGTGAGCCAAACGAGTTACAGATATTTCCATCAAGCCACTATGTTACGCCAAAGGAAAAGCTGGCGTTTGCCATCGAAAAGATAAAAGACGAGTTTGATAGTCGACTGAAATGGTTTACGGATCATGACAAACATTTGGAAGCGCAACGGCTTGCCCAGAGAACAAAGTATGACATTGAGATGCTGGAGCAAACCGGATTTGTGAAGGGTATTGAAAACTACAGCCGGTACTTAACGAATCGCGAGCCTGGCGAGCAGCCGGCAACATTGCTTGATTACTTTCCAGACGACTGGCTGCTATTGGTAGACGAAAGTCACCAATCACTACCCCAGGTAAGGGGTATGTATAACGGCGACCGAGCGCGCAAAGAGGTGCTGGTAGATTATGGCTTCCGTTTACCGTCGGCTCTCGACAACAGGCCGCTTCGGTTTGATGAGTTCGAGAGACATGTTAATCAGGCGATTTATGTATCTGCCACACCAGGGGATTATGAGCTAGCGCATAGCCCCGCACCAGCGCAGCAGATTATTCGCCCGACTGGTCTGCTTGATCCGCAGATCGTCATTAAGCCGACTAAGGGACAAATTGATGATTTGATTGCTGAAATTCGAGATAGAACAGCAAAGGGTCAGCGCGTACTCGTAACGACGCTCACGAAACGTATGGCCGAAGACCTGAGCCAATATTTGCAAGACTTAGATATTAAAACAGCGTATATACATAGTGATGTAGATACGATGGAACGAGGTGATATATTAAACGATCTTCGTAGTGGTGTATATGATGTATTGGTCGGCATTAACTTGCTCCGTGAAGGGCTCGATTTACCGGAAGTGAGTATGGTAGCAATTATGGATGCTGATAAAGAAGGTTTTTTGCGTAGCGAAAGTGCACTTATACAGACGATTGGTCGTGCAGCTCGTCATATTGACGGCACAGTTTTTCTGTATGCCGATAAAATAACGCGTTCTATGCAGGCGGCAATCGACGAAACTAATCGTCGTCGTTCCATTCAGGAAAAGTACAACGTCGACCACAACATCACTCCGGTTTCGATTGAAAAGGAGATTAGTGAAGGTTTGAGGGCTATTATTCCGAAAAAAGCCGATGACAAGCCAAAACTTGATCTCAAAAAGATACCAAAAGATGAGTACGCAAGCCTTATTAAAGACTTGTCAGGTCAGATGGATCTTGCGAGTGCTAATCTGGAATTCGAAAAAGCGGCAGAGCTTCGCGATTTGATCTCGGAAATTCGTTCAAAAATGTAATCGAGCTACACTTGTCATGCCTGTTATGCTACACTAAAGCATAAGCATGGATGATTCGTCGACAAACCCATACATACCGAAGGAGTCTGACGCTATACGACAAAAAGTATACGAGCGGCAGTCGCCACTTGGTCGTGTAGTCAAATGGGCCCTCATTATAACGGCCATAGTTGCCGTGTTGGTAGGGGGTGGGTTATTTTTTGTACTTCCGAAAACGACGGCAGTTGATCAGCCGGCTCGACAGAAATTAGCCGATATCCTTCAGCCGCCGGATCAAACATTGAAACGAGTTAACGTAACCTCAATGCTTGGCTTTACTCTTAACTATGACAATCGCATTTACGACAGTTATGCCGAAGTTGGAGATAGCTCGGCAGGTACAGATAACAGCGATGCGAAAGCGAACGGCCAGACGTACGAAAATAACGACTTGCGCGTGCAGCGAGCCTATAACTATGTACGTATACGCCCTACCGAGAGTGTTAGTAGCGTACGCACACTAAAGCCTATTCCGCCACAACTTGAACTGTTCGCAACAGTAACCGCAAAGGACCTAGCTAAAGAAGCTGCGATACCGGAAAATAAAAACTTGTCGCAACTTAGTCTATTTGTAAAAATCGACGAAGATAAGCGACAGGCCCAGAAAGTGCTTGACGACAATACCGTCGTAACAATTGATGTATCAAAGCCGATTACGACTACCGTCGGCAGCGTTGATTATCAGATGGTCCGTTACACAACCACCAACGACAATCATAGAGTGTCCGACGTTCGATACGACGACTGCTACTACACGATTCAATACAGTCAGCCATATTCCATATGTGTAACTGGCGTTCGTCCCACGAGTGTTAGCGCGGCCAGTTTAGTTGAGCAAGTATTTAATTCCATTATGTTCGACCAGCCACAGACAACTCTAGGCGGCTCGTCGACGACAACTACAACCCCTGCTGACAAAACATCGAACACTAAAACCAAAAAAGTATCATTTGCATACCCGCTCGCCCGATTGGCACAGGCGACAATAGATTCTGGCACCGATGCGACAAACTCTAATGATGGAAATACAAGCGAGTCGCCACTACTTTCAATAACGCCGCCATATTATAGTAATGCCGGCAGCTTGAAGGCGATTGCGAAATCACAACCAAGCGTAGTAAGGATTGGTACGTTGTATTGTGCGAATGTATCGCTTAAATACCAGAGCGGCGACACCGCTGCTACTCTAACGGATGCTTGTACGGGAAGTGTGTCGAGCGGCGTGTTCGTGTCGAAGGATGGATACATTGCAACAACTGGTCATGCTATACGTTCACAGAAAAAGGCGCTGATCGATGGCTACATAAATTTTGCTCCTGATCAATCAACTATGCTCGATCGTTTGCAGCGTATACTTGATTATCTTGTGAAGGCCCAAATAATCTTGCAGTCTGATGCGGACTATTTAGAGACCGGTGCTTCAATCGGTGACCAGGAGGCGCTTTCAAAAATTGAGAATATCGCATCTGTCATACCAAACGATTTTATTGTACCGATTGACGAGCAGTATACGTACGCTGTTCAACCAGCCGACCAGCCGATAGTCATTAATCATAGCGATACCAACAAGCCGTCATTCGCATATTCGGATACCGTACTGAGCGCTAAATATGTAGCTTCTGACTACGATGCTAGCAAATCTATTCAAGAAGTGTTCGGGAGTAAAACACCTCAAGTAGATGTTGGCTTACTGAAAGTTAGCGGCAGCTTCCCTGATGTACCGGTCGCCTCGAAGCAAACAGTTAAAACAAACGATGCTTTGAGTACGATTGGATATCCGGCCTACACTGACAGCTCATTGGAAATTGATAAGATTCGAAACATTCCCGTTGTTACTAGTAGTAAGGTTGAGCAAGTATATCAGCAGAATAACGGGGGCCAACCATTGATTCAGACAGATACTCCTGTATTACCAGGTAACGACGGCGCGCCGGTATTTAATACGGATGGCCAGCTCGTTGGTTTTGCGGTTTACGGTTTGTCGTATTGTCCAGATGGATCATGTTTTGCAAACGGTACTGTTCGCACGGCGTCAGAGTTGCTGAAGCTTCTGGATGACAATAATATTAGCCTGCAAACTGGAAGCCCGATATCACAAGATTGGTTTGGCGCAGTTGACCGGTACTTCAATGCGAACTACACAGCAAGTGCAGGGTTGTTCCAGTCTGCTGGTAGTATGTACTCTTTTAATCGCTGGGCTAGCCCGCTTCAAAAGCAGGCTGCAGCAGGGGAAGGTACGAAGCTCGATACATCACTAATGAATGAGCTTGCGATAGTAATGATATGGACGTTGGGAGTGGCGATTACACTCACGATTGCTTCAGCCGTTGCACTATTTGTACATAAACGTCGCATTGGTAACCTGCAGGTGGGTCACTATGGTGTAGCAACAGACGATATGTCCGTCGCTTCACCTGTAGCGCCCGTGCAGACAGCGCCTTCTATGCCACTACCACCTGTTCAGCCTTCTCAGCCGTTTGGCCCGCCGGTACCGCCCCAAATGCCTGTGCAACCGACGCCTCCGCCACAGTCATCGTCGCCGGAATTTCAAATACACGACAACTCGGCCGGAACATATGGTGACACACACACCCAAGAGGTTGAATCTGACACATCAATACAGGTTAATCCGCAGCTACCAGAAGATCCAAAAAACGATACAGTCGAAGACCCCTTCTATAAGTAGTGGTAAAAAATTGTTCGAATGTTAATTCGATGAGCCTATATTCTAAGTAGTACGTGACAATCGTTTACTAGGCGAGTGTTTATGGCGACGGGGTGTAGAAAACACCCAAAATTTAAGACCTACGAATGTCCACAGGATTGAGATGCCTGCAGATATAAATTGGCCGACGTAGACGGATATGCCAAAGAGATCATGAAGTTGCAGGGTGATGTTGAACGTAAGCAACGCGGTAAAGCTCATAAATACGATAAATCGAAACACTTCAGTGGACGTTCGGCGTTTTTTACGTACTGAACTAAAAACCCAGCGGTCGTCAACGACAAAGAATAGTGTGTAAGACGCAACGGTGGCCACGAGGAGTGCTTGGTAATAGTTGGCCATGAAAAGCTTGTCTAAGGCTGCGAAAATGAGGTATGTTCCCCAGAATGGGATATTGCCGGCAATCTGAAGTTTTATAAATTCCCATCCGAGTTGCAGAAGTGCCTTTTGTTTTTTACTTCTGCTTTTTATTTTAAACATTAGTCACAGTATAGCAGAGCGCTTAATTCTGGAGTAGAATAGTCTTCATGAGTTTAATGATTGAAGTAAAAGATTTACAAAAGCGATATGGCGACAAGCAAGCCGTTGACGGCATTACTTTTGATGTAAAAAAAGGTGAGGTCTTCGGTATCTTAGGTCCGAATGGCGCAGGCAAAACGACGACACTTGAAATGATGGAGACGTTGCTGCCAATTGATGGTGGTTCAGTAAAAATCGACGGTATCGATGTGGCGAAAGATCCTCAACAAATTAAGTACATCATAGGAGTTCAGCCGCAATCACCTGGATTTCAAGATAAAACCAAACTCAAAGAAGTTATCGAGATGTTTGCAGCTGCTTACGGCGAAAAGGTTGACCCGATTGCGTTTCTAAAAGACGTCGATCTGGAAGATAAAGCAGATAGTTATGTAGAGGAGCTTTCCGGTGGACAGAAGCAGCGTCTTAGCATCACGACGGCGCTGGTGCATGGACCAAAGGTGTTCTTTTTGGATGAACCAACGACAGGGCTTGATCCGCAAGCTCGGCGTCATCTTTGGGACTTGATAGAAAAGGTTCGCGACAAGGGTATTAGCGTCGTCTTAACAACGCACTATATGGATGAAGCGGAAGTATTGTGTGACCGAATCGCTGTCATGGATAATGGCAAAATAGTTGCAATTGATACGCCAATAAATCTAATCAAAGATTTGTTGAAACGTGGTTTTAAGAAAAAGCAAGAAGTTGAGCAGGCTAACCTAGAAGACGTATTTATTGACCTGACTGGAAAGGGGTTGCGCGATGAGTAATTTGAGTAAATCACTATTTACAGTCAAAACGTTTGTTCGAATTAACACTAAGCGATATTTCCGCGATCGACTGGCTATTTTTTTCACGGTTATATTTCCTCTGATTTTTCTTTTTGTGTTTGGTAGTCTCAATTCTGGTGGTAGCGACGTATCATTTCGCATTGCACTCATTAACCAATCAGACAGTACTTTTGCGCGTAACTTCGTCAAGCAGGCTAAGGAAAGTAAAATATTTAAGATTGATAAAAACACGACTACGCTGAGTGGCGCAAAGGAACTGATGACAAAGTCGCAGTTGGACGCAGCTATAGTTTTGCCGAGTGATTTCGGAACGGTCAAGACGGGTCAAAAGATACCAAGTGGACAGGCGCAAGTAATCTACACGCAAAATAATACGCAGTCTGGGGTCGCACTGAGCTCAGTTCTAGAAAGCCAATTCAAGGTTATAAATTCTAAACTCGTGTCCGTACAGGCGCCGTTTACTGTAAAGACTGAACAGCTAAGCCAAAAAAGTCTGTCTGCGTTCGACTATACATTCGCAGGCCTTCTAGGGTTTTCGATTATAGGTATGGGTATTTTTGGACCGATGAATGTTTTTCCGGAACTTAAAAAGATGGGTATCTTAAGACGGCTCAGTACGACTCCTCTTCGGGTGTGGCAATATTTTATGTCGACAATGATTGGTCAGCTTATAGTCGGTTCATTTGCGCTCTCTGCTATGTTTATTGTTGCCATCTTGGTGTTTCATCTTAAGATCGTCGGTAATCCACTCGAACTTGTCATATTTTTGATGCTTGGTGTCATTACGATACTCGGTATTGGCCTGGCTTTGGGCGGCTGGGCTAAAAATGAACGCCAGGCGGCCCCACTTTCAAACATCATCGTGTTTCCGATGATGTTTCTGTCGGGTACGTTTTTCCCACGGTTTTTGATGCCGGAATGGTTACAAACATTTTCAGGATTTCTACCGCTAACTCCGATTATTGATGGTATTCGCTTGATCGCTACTGAAGGCAAGCATCTATGGGAAATCACCCCGCAACTTGGGCTGATGGGGATTTGGATGATAGTCATCTACTTTATCGCCTTTCGTGTGTTCCGCTGGGAATAGAAGAGTAAACCAAGGGGCATATAAAGTGCAGCTATGACCGTAGTCAATATGCTATAATGAGCGTTATGACCACCACTATCACTCGCGATGATGTACTTCATTTGGCGCAACTGTCTAGTCTGCAGTTGTCTGATGATGAAATTGGCGCGCTACAAGCGGATTTGGGTAACATACTTGAATATATTAATCAGCTGAGTGAACTTAATACAGAAGGTGTCGAACCGACATATCAGGTAACTGATCTCGAAAATATCGGACGCGACGATGTCGTCACAAAATCATCTGTCGGTCGCGACGAATTATTAGCGCTAGCTCCAGAGCAACTAAACAACCAAATAAAAGTTCCAAAGGTACTGTAAATGTCAAAAATTTCTGACTACATTGGGTCTTCTGCTGTCGAAAATGTTAAAAAGGCCTTGGCGGCCGCCAAGGATCACGAAGAATTTCATACGCTATTGTCACTTACTGAAGAGCGAGCACTTGAGCGTGCCGCCAAAGTAGACAGCGGTGATATCGCCGGCCGACTGGCTGGGGTACCGTTCGTGGCAAAAGATAACTTTCTGGCATTCGGCTCACCAACGACTGCGGCGAGTAATATACTTGCGAATTTTACCGCGCCGCTTCAAGCGACAGCTATAGAACGCTTAGAGGCAGAAGGCGCGATTTGCATAGGCAAGGCGAATCTTGATGCATTTGCACATGGCGGAAGTACCGAAAACTCTGCCTTTGGTCCTACTCTTAACTCGGTAGATAAATCCCGTGTCTCAGGTGGCTCATCGGGCGGTTCGGCAGTCGCCGTGGCACTTAGCATCGTGCCATTCACACTAGGTAGCGATACGGGCGGTTCTATTCGACAACCAGCCAGTTTTAATGGCGTTATCGGCGTAAAACCGACGTACGGAACGGTTAGTCGCTTTGGCGTAGTTGCAATGGCAAGCAGTACCGATACGATCGGTTGTTTCACGACGAACGCAGCGGACGCTGAATTAGTGATGGACATTATGGCTGGTCGCGACAGTAGCGACATGACGACATTGCCGGACTTTTTCGCCCCGTCAGAAGTGAAGGCAGGCCAGAAGATCGGTATCATTAAAGAGTTTATGACAGATGACGTTGATGCGGATGTAAAAGCACGCGTATTGGAATACGCAGAGAAATTAAGAGCCGCTGGTCATACTGTCGAGGAAGTCAGCTTGCCGATCGTAAAGTACACGCTTGCCATGTACTACATCATCGTACCGGCTGAAATCAGCAGCAACCTGGCTCGCTACGATGGCGTACGGTACGGAGTGCGTGCCGACAATACTGATTTATCTGAACTTTACGGTAAGTCTCGTGATCAAGGATTTGTGGCAGAAAACAAGCGACGTATTATGATAGGCAGCTACGTGTTATCGAGTGGTTTCTTTGACGCTTATTACATGCAAGCGCAAAAGGCGCGAACGTTACTCATTAATGAATTTAACGAACTATTTACTCAGTATGATGCGCTTATTGGGCCAGTAAGTCCGACACCCGCCTTCAAGCTGGGCGAAAACACTGCGGACCCGGTCAAAATGTACCTGGCGGACGTCATGACCGTGCCAGCAAGCTTGGCTGGTTTGCCCGCAATTAGCGTGCCTGCCGGCACCACAAGCGAGAACCTACCCGTGGGTGTGCAGCTTATTGGTCAACGAAAGGCCGATGCTCAGCTGCTCGCTCTAGCAAAAAGCATGGAGGAAAACAAATAATGGACGCAAGTATTATCATATTATTCGCAATCGTCATTGTGCTTGGTGTAGTGATGTTTGCTTTGATTACGTTTAGCAAACGTGGCGGCAAGCTCGACGTCGATAAATACCGTGTAAATTGGCTTGCCATCGAGCAGTCACTTGTAAAAGGCGAAGAAGCAACGTATCACCTGGCAATTTTAAATGCCGATAAACTAGTTGATCAGGCGCTGCGTGATCGTGGCTATGGCGGGCAAACGATGGGAGATCGCATCAAGTCGACGCGTGGCCAGCTGTCGCATCGCAACGATTTATGGACCGCACACAAACTGCGCAACCGCATAGCTCATGAAACAGGTGTTCGTGTCAGCTATGATCAGACTCGGCGCGCGTTGAGCGGCTTTAAGCACACGCTAAAGGATTTGGGGGCTATCTAGTGAACTACAAGATGACTATAGGTATAGAATGCCATGTTCAGCTGGCGACGCTGACCAAGCTTTTCAGTCCAGCTGACAACGACGCCCGAGATAAGAATCCGAACAGCGTCGTTCATCCGATCGATTACGGTCTACCCGGCATGCTGCCCGTGTTAAATAACCGTACTGTCGAGCTTGCGGTACTCGCTGGAATGGCTATGAATGCCAAAATTGCAAACGTTAGTCGTTTTGATCGCAAACACTACTTTTATCCTGATTTGCCAAATGGCTATCAGATAACGCAGATGTACCATCCGACAATCCTTGAAGGTTTTGTAGAGGCGCCAATGGAGGACGGCAGTTCGGTTCATGTGCGTATTCATCACGCCCACATTGAGATGGACGCCGGCAAACTTTCGCATTATGGCGACTATAGCCTCGTCGACCTTAACCGTGCCGGCACGCCGTTGATTGAAGTTGTTTCTGAGCCGGACATGCACTCGCCACAAGAGGCCAAGGCCTTCGCGTCTGAACTTCATAAGCTTATGACATATGCAGGCGTGACATTTGGTGATTTATACCATGGCAATATGCGTTTCGACGTGAATATTTCAGTCGCCCCCGAAGGCGCAACCGAGCTTGGTAAACGTGCCGAAGTAAAAAATCTTAACTCATTCCGCAGCGTGGAGCGCGCAGCCGAGTACGAGTTTAAGCGTCAGGTTTCACTTCTTGAAAAGGGTGAGAGAGTCGTACAGGAAACTCGTGGCTGGGATGACGCAACTGGTAAAACGACGAGTCAACGAAGCAAAGAAGACGCCCAAGATTACCGCTACATGCCCGACCCAGACATACCGCCGATCGTTCTGTCTGATGAGCGAATCGCAGAAATACAAAAAGACATGCCGAAGTTGCCGCCGTTTTTCCGTGAGAAGTGGTCAAAACTAGGCGTCGACAAGTCGGTCGTTGAGTCGCTTTTGGCGCACCATAGTTATGCGGAGTTGATTACGTCTATTCAAGATAATGCCGGTGATGATGCGGCAAGGCGCGTGGCGCATTGGTTTGCGAGTGGCGTATCGACTGATGACGAGACGGCTGAAATTGCCAGCGTGTTCGTACCTGAGAATTTTGTAGAACTATCTAGGATGGTAGACGCCAATGAACTTTCTAGTACTGCAGCAAAAGAAGTCTTTAACGAATTACTCGTCAGCGACAAAACGCCACGCGAAATCGCCGAGGAAAAAAACTTACTTCAAGTGAGCGACGAAGGAGCCATAGCGGCCATAGTAGACGAAGTCTTAAACGATCCTGCAAGTATGAAAGCTGTAGAAGACATAAGGGCGGGTAATGACAAGGCTATCGGATTCCTAGTGGGGCAGATCATGAAAAAGTCGCAAGGCAAGGCAAATCCGGCTCTGGCACAAAAGCTAATAAGGGAGAGGCTATAGCATGAAAAAACCAACCAAAGCAATCATAGCCGCGGCGGGCTTCGGTACGAGGTTTTTGCCACAAACTAAGGCTATGCCTAAGGAGATGCTTCCACTCATTGATAAGCCGATTATTCAGTATGTAGTAGAGGAACTTGTAGAGGCTGGGATCAAAGATATTATCATTGTCGGAAGCAGTAACAAGCGCGCTATAGAAGACCATTTTGACGTACCGAGCGAGGACTTGCTTGCTAATTTGCGTGCCGGCGGCCCAAAGAAACAGCCGTTTATAGATATTTTGAACGGTGTATCTAATCTGGCGAACTTTATTTACATTCGACAAAAAGGTCCTTATGGCAATGCCACGCCACTTGCTTGCGCAAGCCATTTAATTTCAGAGGATGAGCCATTTATTTATACCTTTGCTGACGATTTTATCGTTGCATCTCCAAGCCGATTCAAACAAATGATTGATATATATACAGAACACAACAAGCCGGTACTAACCTGTAAAACTGTCGTTGATGATGAAGAGTACGATCGCTACGGTATTGTCGCGGGAGATGAGCTGAGTGAAGGGCTAATAAAAATGTCGCATATCGTTGAGAAACCTGGCAAAATGAACACACCGTCGAATCTTGCATCAGTCAGTAGTTATTTGCTGACAGGAAAGATTTTTGATTACATTGAGAATGCTCAAAATACGTATGATGGAAAAGACGAATTTCTTTTACAACCAATTATGCAGCAGATGATAGATGAGGGCTATGAGTACCTGGCATGCGCAATCAAAGACGGTACTTATTATGATACCGGTAACAAGCTTGAATACATTAAAACAGTGATTGACTTCGGTTTACGACATGAAGATATGAGCGACGCATTGCGCGATTATCTAGTAGGCAGACTTAAGCAATAACCATGCTATACTAAAGTTATGGACTGGGCATACGTTCTCGTTATCATCCTAGCAATCTTCCTAGCAGCTTTTTTGATACTGGGTATCATTTTAGTCGTCCTTTTAATCCGTGTAACGATGCAGATTAAATCTGTTACTGAATCGGCCAAGCGCACCTCTGATGCCGTCGAAGGATTCGTTACTGGTGCTCGCCGTATGCGCGATGTAAAACTACTGCTGAATACTGTCATGGAGCAGGCAACGAAATTCAAAAAACGAAAGGATAAATGATGGGTAAGAAAATAGCACTAGGAGCAATCGTTGGAGCAGTTGCTGGTGTTGTGGCGGGTGTTTTAGTCGCACCAAAAAGCGGCAAGCAAACCCGGAGTGACATCAAAAAGACTGCTAAGGATTTGAAAAAAAAGACTTCAAAAGCACCTGCTAAGAAAAAAACTTCTGCGAAATCCACGAAATCAAAGTCTAAGAAATAATCATGTCTGACAAATCCCCCTTACACAAAGCTACTCGTGATCAACGCATGGGCGCTCGACGCGCGCTTCTTGAGGAATTGTTTAACGATTTTTATGATGACCGAAGGCACATCTACCGCATGAATTTCTTTCGAGGTATATTCTTCGGTCTGGGAAGTGTGTTAGGCGGTACGGTTGTTGTTGCTCTTGTGGTCTGGCTGCTGAGTTTATTTGTACAAATACCTGGTATCGGTGATGCTGCGCAACAGGCGCAGAGTACGCTTGAATCACACCAGAGTAAATAACGCTCTATTCAGTTATTCGTTTTGCGACTTCTTGTTCAAGCAGCTCCGCAAGTTTTTTCATCCCGCCCTCTGTTGGATTGGTGGATCCGTTTTTCAGTGCTTGCATGTAATTTTTTAATCTTTCCACAATCGTTGGCACGTATTCTTCTGACAGCTCATCGATAGAATCGCTCGGAGGTGTTGTGATGTATAGTTCTTCGCGCTGGAATGATCGTCGGTAGTTTATGTCTATTTCGTCATTTTGAAAGTAGATTGCGTTGAAGGCGCGTTGACCGACAATTCGTTGCCAGTTACTGAACTTCTCAGGGTCACCTTCGAGCAAGTTGTATTTAAGATAGGTTTCTTCGTAAATATCAAACAGCGGATCTTCAGATTGATCATATCGATACTGGACGACCGGACAAAGTTCATCGGGGGAGACGCCGTATTCATTTTCAATGTCAATCTCCTCGAGAAAATCCTCAACTTCATAGGTGGCGCTGACAGCAAGTCGTTTCATAGCGTCGATGACACGTTCTAGGCGCGCGCGTGTTTCAGGTGTCGGCTCGCCGAAGTCTGACGGGTCGAGGTTTTCAAAATCTGATCCCTCGAAATTAGTCATATTGTGCCTATAGTACCATAAGAAGCATGATTGAGAAAAGGCGAAGTCATCATATATTTTTCTATCACTTTTAGCCCAAAAGAAATAGGGATAAGTGCTATAATACAAACAGTTATGGGGGAGAAAAAAACAAACACCAACGATGCTTCTTTGGAAGTCTCTGATTACGTGCATTTGCATAATCACACGCATCACTCTTTGTTGGACGGCTTGACTAAGGTTCCAAATCTAGTGAATAGAGTCAAAGAGCTAGGTATGCAATCTGTTGCCATTACGGACCACGGAACTATGAGTGGAACGATTGAGTTTTACAAGGCGGCAACGGCTGCTGGCATAAAGCCAATTATAGGCATGGAAGCATATGTAGCGGCCAGGTCGCATCAAGACAGAGATCCGCAAAAAGACAAGGCAAGGTATCACTTGATTTTGCTTGCCATGAACGATACGGGCTACAGAAACTTAATGCAGTTGAGTACTATAGCGAACTTGGACGGCTTCTACTATAAGCCACGTATCGACCATGAATTACTAGAAAAATACGGAGAAGGTTTAATAGTACTGAGTGGTTGCGCCAGCAGCGAGTTGGGTGAGCAACTAAGAATAGACAACTATGAAGAAGCAAAAAAGATTGCTAAATGGTACAAGTCGGTATTCGGCGATAGATATTACTTAGAACTGCAAGATCACGGACACTTGGAGAATCCTTCGAAATGGGAAGTGCAAGTCGGCATTAATACACATTTGGAAAAGTTAGCCAAAGAGTTAGATATACCGTGTGTCGTGACAAGCGATGGTCATTACTTAAGTCACGATTATCAAGAGGCGCACGAAATATTACTTTGCGTTGGTACGGGCGCATATCTTTCGGATGCCAATCGTATGAGTCTCAAGGATTTTGAGTTACACGTTACTGAACCTGATGAAATCATAAAACGCTGGAAAGAAACTAATCCTGAGGCAGTTCGCAACACGAAGAGGATAGCCGACAGATGTGACGTGACGATTGAATTAGGTAAAATTTTAATACCAAAGTTTCCGGTACCCAAGGGTGAAGATGAAAAGTCGTATCTGCATAAACTTGTGTGGCGTGGATTGGCTTGGCGCTACGGCGGCGTCACCCTTGAGAAGTCTGAAAAACTTTCCGTAGACGAAGCAAGAAAGTTGCTTAGCGAAAAAGTAGTGAAGCAGGCTGATTACGAGCTTGGAATCATGGATCAGATGGGCTACAACGGGTATTTTTTGATTGTGCAAGACTTTATGATTTGGGGCAAGAACCGCGGTATTATTTTTGGGCCTGGGCGCGGTAGTGCTGCTGGCTCAATTGTTGCATATTCGTTACGTATCACTGAAATCGACCCAATTCGGTATGATTTGATGTTTGAACGATTCCTCAACCCAAGTCGTATCAGTATGCCCGACATCGACATCGACATCCAAGACACGCGTCGTGACGAAGTGATTCAGTATTGTGCGGAAAAATACGGCGATAGTCGCGTAGCAAACATCGTAACATTCGGCACCATGGCGGCTCGCGCTGCTGTACGCGACGTAGCTCGTGTACTTGAAGTGCCATATGCTGACGCTGACCGTCTGAGTAAGATGATTCCCGCCCCGGTGCAGGGCCGTCACATACCACTGAGTCAGTCAATTAAAGATGATCCTGATTTAAAGGCTGAGTACGAATCTAACCCAGTATCTAAGCGAGTGATTGATTTTGCTACTCGCCTAGAGGGTACGATTCGTAGTCATGGTGTGCATGCCGCAGGTGTGGTGATTGCACCAGACGACATCGTGAAATACGCGCCCCTTGAAATGGCGCAAAAGGGCGTAGTGACTACCCAGTATCCAATGGGACCAATCGAAGAGTTAGGGCTACTCAAGATGGACTTTCTTGGTCTTTCAAACTTGTCGATTATCAACAACACGCTGCGTATTATCCGCAAGGTGTATGAGACAGAGATTGACTTAGCGTCGATTCCAATCGACGACCAAAAGACGTTTGAATTGTTGCAGCGGGCCGACACAACCGGCGTGTTCCAGTTGGAATCTGCCGGGATGAAACGCTACTTGCGTGAACTTAAGCCAACGCTGTTTGAAGATATCATCGCCATGGGCGCGCTATATCGTCCAGGACCAATGGCCGAAATACCGAGGTTCATTGAAGGTAAGAACAATCCATCATCTATTACGTATTTACACGAATCGCTTGAGCCGATTCTTGGCGACACATACGGCGTGATGGTGTATCAGGAGCAGGTAATTAAGCTACTGCAGATGGTTGCTGGCTATACGCCGGGCGAAGCCGACCTGGTGCGCAAAGCGATTGGTAAAAAGAAGCGCGACATCATGGAGGCTGAAGAGCCAAAGTTTATCGAGGGGTGCGTAAAGCAAGGACTGACGAAAGAAAGTGCCGAGCAACTGTGGGCACAGATACAACCGTTTGCCGACTATTCGTTTAACAAGGCGCACGCAACTTGCTACGCGCAAATTAGTTACTGGACAGCGTACTTGAAGGCTCACTACCCAGACGCATTTATGGCCGCGCTTATGACGAGCGACGAAGACGACATAGATCGCTTGGCGATTGAAATTGCCGAGTCTCAGCGTATGGGCATCAAAGTGCTGCCTCCGGACGTGAATGAGTCGTTTGTGGAGTTTGCCGTGGTAAAGGGCAAGAGCCAGATTCGTTTTGGTATGGCGGCAGTCAAGGGAGTGGGCGTGGGTGCGGTTGAAGAAATTTTGCGTGCTCGAAGTGATGGTAAGTTTGCGAGTGTCGTGGATTTTGCCAAACGGGTCAATGTGCAGAAATTTAACAAAAAGGCTTGGGAATCACTCATAAAAACAGGAGGATTTGATCAGCTCGCAGATCGTTCTGATTTACTATTTAATCTTGAATCGATTCAGGGGTTTGCAAGCAAACTGCAAAAGGAGGCCTCTAGTGGACAGACAGACCTCTTTGGGCTACTTGGTGAATCGTCGGAAAGTGTTATGCCATCAATCAGTCTTCAGCCTTCGCCTACGAAGCATACCGAAAAAGAGCGACTGATGTGGGAGCGTGAATTGATGGGGCTGTATATTAGTGCGCATCCGTTGGATGAGTATGCGCAGTATTTCGCAGAGCAGACGGTGCCGCTTAGTACACTAACAAAGGCAAATGATGAACATAAAGCGATTGTCGGTGGTCTGATTAGTACGATGCGTACAATCATAACAAAAAGTGGGACGAAAATGGCATTTATTGGACTCGAGGACAAGACGGGCGAGACAGAGGTGATTGTATTTCCGAAATTATTCCAACAGATTGGCGAACAGTTGAAACAGGATGTCGCGGTCCGTATTGAGGGCACAATAAGTGCACGCGATCGCGAGGGCAATTTGATGGACGACATTAAGGTTATTGCGGATAATATCATGATTGTAACCGACCAGGAGCTTCGTGATTATCAATCGACAGGCGGTGGACCATTGAAGGCACGAGCAGGGTCTGTGACGACAACAAAGCGATCATTCTCGCGCAAGCAAACAAGTCTACCATCGACAGAGTCGTATGCTACGCCCAGTGTGCGAACTGCGACTGTTGCTGCAGCGACCCCTAAGCAAGTATATGTAAATGTAAAAAATCCAGACGACCATACAGTCTTGGAACAACTAAAAAAAACGTGCAGTAGACATCCAGGTGTCGACACGATCATTTTAGTATTGGGCGACGAAAACAAGTCTGCTATTAAGTTGCCTTTTGCAGTTGATGTCGGAGATACTCTGACAGGTGAACTAGGGAAGTTGCTTGGTGAGGATGCTGTCGTCGTAAAATAGCGGCTATTTTAGTGATACTATTGTGGTGAAAAGAAGGAGAAGTTATGAGTGAAAGAATTCAGAGACAGAACGAGAGAGAAATAAACAAAGATTTTTATGAGGTGCGAATTCAATATGGTGATTATGAGGGCGTTGCGCAGCTAGTCGATAATAATGAGCAGGGCGGGTACAGGTGGCAAATTTCGATACTTGCACGTGATACGCGCCAATTGATCTGCTATTGGGACGGTGCTGAGATAGATGGCGATGGCTCGATAGCGGTGTCGCTTGATGATATCAAGCGTGCTCAGGATGATATAGCGGAGGCAATCCAATCATTGGCATGGGAGCCATATAAATAGGAGGCAGCAGTATGGAACGACCAAATGGAAGAATCGAACAGGCACAGGATGAATACGATTACGAAATGACTCAATTGCAGTCTGATACGATTGCTCTTGCGGATGAATTACTAAAGCGTAAGCCAGAGAACTCGCCGTTGACTTTTGTCGATATCTGCCTAGAGGGTGATAGTAGTGAACTGCTGGAAGAGTTGCGCCAGAGTCCATTGAGTGATCTACTGAGTGCGCTTAACGAGCAGCTTGCCATTGAGTCTGACGGCAGCTACTATCCAGTGCTTGACGTGCGCAAAGAAAACGGAACACTTACTGGAATAGGTCTGCGCGTTTTGGGCTGGGATGAGGATAAGATTCGTTGGGTTAATCCAAATAGGACATCTCGTGAATACAAGAGATATCCTGGCCAAAAGGATAAAATGCGAGAAATCGAGATAGGAATAAGTTATCGTATCGGCGAAGAGACGGTCGTAGAAACACTGAGCCTTCATTGTGCGACGCATACTCGAGGGTACGCAAGTATATCTTCGAGACTTTATATGCCGGCATACGCAGAGACGGGTTATGAAGGGCATGGAGGAAAAAGTCGAGGTCGAACTAGCGAAGAAGATGTGTATTGGTTCCTTGATTTTGTCGCCCGTCATGTCGGTGACCAACCGAAAAGTATTGGAGAATTGCAAGCAGAGCAAATTCAAACAATACGATCAAACGCCGAGAGGTACGGTGTGCTCGAAAGTGTCGACAAGCTCATAAGTGACACCTGGAATGCGCAAGCGCTTTACCTGATGAATCTCCCTTGCCGGTTACTCGATGGCAATATATCAATCGCTAAGGGTCTAGAGTCGGCAGACGTAGCTGTACGAGCTGGCGAAGCAGCTCGGCTACTGGCAAAGCAGTACAAAAAGAAACGTATGGACCCGTCGGCGGGTGGTGAATGGATTGTTAGCCGACGCTACGGGGATAACTAAGCCCATAGAGCGCGATACCCGTTGCAACGCTGACATTAAACGATTCTTTTTTGCCGTTCATTGGTATTTCAATCAAATCATCGCACATTGAGCGTAGTTCTGGCGTGAGTCCTTCGACCTCCTCGCCTAGTAGGAGGGCGACTTTGTTGGGTACTACGTAGTCTGATAGCACGATCGATCGTTCGTCTTGCTCGAGGCCGACGATTTTATAGCCAGCATCTTTGAGTGCTGCGAGGTCGGGTGTATCCTGATATTCAAATGGCACCATTTCTTCTGCACCGAGAGCGGTTTTGTGAATCTGACTAGTTAGTTTTGTCGTAATATGGGGCAATCTTGAATCGTTAGGGATATTGGGATACGGCGAATAGCCACTAATGATTATTTTTGCAACACCAAAGCCTTCGCATGTACGAAAAATTGCACCAATATTGTGAGTTGAGCGTATATTGTGGGCGATAACGATGATATCAGACATACTACTAGTCTAACACTGTTAAACACATAAGCTTTTTGGTATTATCATAAGTACTATGCCGTATGTCGTAGAAGAAGATTCCCATGCACTAGCTGAAGAGAGTAAGATTCAGCAAGCTCGACGTGACCACGAAGAGAAGTCAACTGCACAGCGTGCAGCGATTCTAGGGTTGCCATACCTTGATTCACGCGAATTTGAGCAGCAACTAAACCTTGTTCGTGAAGGTATGATGACAATTCAGGAGATGCACGAGTGGCGAATGGTACCACTTCAGATGGGGTCTGAATATGAGCCGTTTCGATTTGGCGCGACGAGCAATACGCCAGAGTCGGTCATACAAAAAATTAAGCAAAAGTACGCCGACCAGGGTCGCGAAGCACAAATATTTCTGATTACGAATAGCGGCTACACGGTCCTGATGAACCGTTACGATCCTCCTAAAAAGGTCATTTACGACGACATTACCATAGCTAAGACTGGCGACAGTTCTACGATTGCGCAGGTGAGCAAGACGCTCAATACCGTTGGGTCCGACCAAATATTAGACTATCTAATAGATCAGGCCGATCGCTTGGGCGCCAGCGATATTCACGTTGAGAACCAGCGCAACTATATACGTATTCGCATGCGTGTGGACGGCGCCTTGCATCCGGTCGCAGAAATCAACAAAGACAAATATCGTATACTGATGGGCGCCATCGGCTCACGAGCGAATATCTCATCTGCCGCTAATACATCGCAGTCCGGTCATATTCAAAAGGACATTAACAGAAACGGCGCGACCCACTTATTGAACATTCGTATTGAAACTGTGCCAAGTATGTATGGCCAAGACGCCGTATTGCGTCTATTTAACTTTGACGAGTCTATGCTAAACCTTGATCTACTCGGTATACCAGAACGCGAAATGGCTGAGCTTCGAGAGATTACACGACACCCACGCGGTATGATGCTGATGGTTGGACCTACGGGTAGTGGTAAATCAACTACTCTCTATAGTACTTTGAACGCTCTTAATAATTCCGAGCGCAAGATTCTGACACTTGAGGATCCGATTGAGTACGGTATCAGCGGAATCACACAAATTCCAGTCGATACGACGCATGGTCAAACGTTTGCCGACGGATTGCGATCAATCCTGCGCATGGACCCTGATGTCGTTATGCTTGGTGAGATTCGTGATGTCGATACTGCAAAAACAGCCATCCAGGCTTCGATTACTGGCCACTTGGTGCTTAGTTCGTTTCACGCAAATTCTACTTCTGCTGCATTTAGCCGTATGATTGGCATGATTGGCATCAATCCGATATTCAGTAGCGCCATACGATTGCTCATCGCACAGCGATTGGTTCGAAAATTATATGATCCGTCCAAAGAAGAGTACGTACCCGACGAGGCGACACAACGATGGATACGCAAAACACTCGAAGGCGTGGCGGCCGATAGGATGGAGGGTATCGACCTTAACAACATTAAACTTTGGAAGCCTGTAGTACACCCAGATGCGCCATTCGGATATAAGGGTCGTATAGTCGTTATGGAACAGATGGTTGTTAATCAAAACATCCAAGCCTTCTTGCGCGGCGACATTGCCGATGCAAATCCTGAGAATATTGAAAAAGAAGCAAAGCGTTCCGCTGGTCTTATTACTCTCATTCAAGCGGGTACGTTGGCGGCCTTGCGGGGGCAGACTACTTTAGAAGAAGTCAATAAATCTATATAGCTATTTACAAAATTAATATAAGTTGTATAGTATAATTATTCCCGTTTTATTAAATATACACGGGTCGCACGAAGGAGCTGTTGATGCGTATCATCAACGAACACCTTGAAACAACACCCGACAATCGCCAACGTATCCTGACAGGCATCGAGCTGTTCAGGATAGGTCAGCGGAGATTCGGCCGATTCGTTAGTACTCTACACGACAAGGACGGCCCTCACAGCTTTGTTCATTACTGGAGGAAAGTCGGGGCAATCACCTGAAGCCCGCCATAAGCCCGCCGGAGTAATCCGACAACCGTTTTGGCGGGCTTATTAAATTGACAAAACTTAAGCTATTTGGTATAATATTTCCTACGAATACCTCATCGGGAGGTGTTGAACCAATTACGAGAGAGTCAATGATGACTACTATGGTAATAGATATCGAGCATGGCGAGCTGGCAAAGAAGTTCATGGGTGCGGTGGGAAAGTATCTTATCCATCATGCAACCCGCCAGTACTGGGCATTCATCGACATCATCACCGTTCTCGACATGATCGAGTCTGGTGAGCTTCCGGGAACTTACAACTGGGGCTTCTACGAGCGACGCATGAATGAGCTGCGTGCTCCGGACTGTCAGGAGCGGTGTGTGTTCGAGCGACTAGTCGGCTTTATTAAGTCGGAGTGGTCGACCTTAAGCGCCGACCAGCAATCGCGCGCTCAGAAGTTCGAACTTCACTCCTAGCCCAGCATTTGACCGCCCGTCATCGGAACACGCAAACTGTGTGTTCCGATGACGGGCTTATCTATAGGCAAAATGTCCGTATTACCCTTTTAAAACGGTAAAAAGTATGCTAAAGTATGTAATTGATTGTATTTATAAATTTCAAAGCGAGAGATAAGATGAGTTTTGCATTAATCCAAAAAGTGAATGACGAGCAGAAAAAACCTGCTGTCGTAGACGCACGAAGCGGCGATACTGTTCGCGTGCACCAGAAAATCCGTGAAGGCAATAAAGAGCGTATTCAGGTCTTCGAAGGTGTTGTTATCCGCACTGACAACAAGAAGCAGCATACAAGCCGCATTACAGTGCGAAAGGTAACGAGTGGCGTTGGCGTTGAAAAGAGCTTCTTGCTTCATAACCCGCTTGTTGAAAAAGTCGAGATTGTTCGCCGTTCAAAGGTTCGCCGTAACTTCTTGTCATACCTACGTCACCGTAGTGGTAAGAGTGCACGTTTGACCGCAGTGAACTTTGATCGTGCAGCAGTCAACGAGGTTGCTGACTCACGCGTCGAAGAAGAGGCTGTAGTGGAAGCTGAAGCTGAAGCTCCACAAAACGAAGAGAAATAAGTATATTACAAAGAGAAAACGCTCCGAATCTCGGAGCGTTTTTAATATGATTGGTCAGATTGTACGATTTGGCGGCTTCGGTCTCGTAATCCATGACCATCCCGTACTGAAGGCCCTGTAGGGCAAGACGAACGGGCAGAGTAAAATCTCTTTGAACGAAGCGCCTTCACCGTAGTGTGCGTACGATATCACCACGCAAACTGTTAAATAGCTTGAGAAGATGAAAAGTGCGACGGCTGCGTATAGAGGGTACATATTAAGCCTTTCGACATCGTTGTCACTTGAGGCGGAGTTTTTGGAGAATGTAGCGCATACCATCTTTCATGTACATTAACCCATCGCGTACGAGGAGACTAAAGTACACGAATTTTGTGTGAATTCTAGTACGTTTCGTCGTTATTCGGCGTGTCCGACGGCTCATCTAGAATACCGGTTGGGTTGCCTTTAGTCACTCGAAGCGGAGCTATGAGCGAGTAGGCATAGATGAGGCCGACGATGATGATAGCCGGTAGGATGATCCACCATGCCATGCTTTTCCAATCATAGTAGGTTCGACGCACGGACGTACGTTTAATGGTAACTGTACGATATAATTAATGAAAAGTCAATGACGTACAATAGTTCTATGATTCTTGGTATTGATGAAGTCGGAAGGGGGCCGTGGGCTGGGCCACTAGTCGTAGGAGCGGTCGTACTAGGGGGTTCTACTATCGAAGGTCTTACAGACAGTAAGAAATTGACAAAGAAGCGAAGAGAAGAGCTAGATGAGCTTATACGACAACAGTCTGCAGGTTATGGCCTAGGCTGGGTTCATGCAGACGAGATTGACGAAATAGGGCTTGGAGAAGCGCTACGGCTTGCGACGAGGCGGGCAGTCGAGCAGGTGAAGACGCCGTATCACGAAATCATCATCGACGGTACGATTAATTTGCTGGCCAATACAACAAAAGGTGAATATGTGACAACGTTGCCAAAAGCCGATCTGTTGGTACCAAGTGTCAGTGCAGCATCAATTATAGCCAAGGTCGCACGCGACAATTATATGGCAGAACAAGACTCGATGTATGAAGGCTATAAATTTTCATCGCACGTTGGTTATGGTACGGCTGCTCATCGCGCTGCTATAGAAAAGAATGGTGTCACGCCGCTTCATCGGCTGTCGTTTGCTCCGTTGGCGAAATACAGAAAAGAACCTGGTCAGGTTCGGGCTGCAGATGATTCGACACACAAACAGTCCCGCCAGCCTGCATCGACGACAAAGACCGTAGGAGATGCTGCCGAAGATGAAGTGGCGAATTATTTGCAGCGGCAGGGCCATGAAATAATTGAGCGAAATTGGAAGACGAAGTACTGTGAAATCGACATTGTTTCGCTGAAGGATGAGACGGTATACTTTACGGAAGTGAAATATCGCAAGCATCAAGATCAAGGCGGAGGGTTCGCTGCTATAACAAAGAAGAAACAAAATCAGATGAACTATGCTGCAAAGTTTTATACCCAGGTAAAGAAACTGGTGAATACCGACCTGCTTCTTGCAGCTGCTTCGGTCACGGGCGAATATCCTGCGGTCGAGGAATGGATCGTACTAGATTAGCTCGTCTTTTTTCTGGTTGAGGAATTGCGTCCACTGACGCACGAGTCGCAGGATAGTTTTGAGGGGCAGTTCGATCAAGATATCTAGCACGGTAGCGACGATGTTGACCTGACTATAGCGGTAAGATATTTGCTGGCCTACAGCGATGAACGGCATATAGATAATGTCGCGCAATAGAGAAAGGGAGCCTTGCGGTGTGTTGACTACTTCTAGTTCGTGAATCTGACGACTCAAACGGAAAGACAGGAAGCTGGCCGTTGACAAGAAGGTAAAGAATATAAAGCCTTGGACTATGTTAAATTCAATCAAGTAAAGTCCGTAAGTAAGAGCGGCAAAAGCGATAAAGAAAATCGTGGCGTACATACTATTGAAGATAATTGACGAGGTCTTCTTAGGGATTCGTAGCGGGTAGGCCTTAGTGTCGCCGTCAAATATCATGTGGGACACTTGTTTTATAACTGCCGAGGTGTTGCGATCTACTGGCTTTGAAAGAGTTACGCGACTAAACGCGATGAACAGAGCTGGGAAAAATAGATTTACCGCAAACGGCGTCCACAATATATGCCCGCTTATAAATATGTCGTAAGGTACTTCAACTGCAAAACCGACAAGGCCTTTGGTGATGAGAAGGAATATGACGCTGCGTATGATTCCTACATCTAGACGTTTGTCGAGCGCTGTATATTCCGCTTCTATGTGACGGTGAAGGTTCTGTTCGAGTGCTTCAGGCGATTTAAGCGACTGTGCTGTCAAAGGTGCTTCTTTGCCGTAGAAGCCACTGTAGATGAACCTGAGCGAAGCGCCATTCTTGCTGACGATACGTGTCATATTGACAGTCGTCTTTGCGTCGAATAGGACGTCGACCCTACGGTTGAATTGTTCAAATGCTTTGATGTCATCTATATCTTGTCGGTAACTGTCGATAAGAGCTGTTCGGATGGTTGCATTGTCGGATTTAAGTAACGATCTATGTATAGCGATATAGAGAATTATTGAGAAATCTTCTTGATTGAATACTTCATAATCTTTAATTATTTTTTTGGTGTTAATTTTTTCATGCAGATAGCTATAGGCAAAATGAGCAAACATAAGTTGCCGGATATGACTTTGCAGAGTTTGTTCGGAGCGGACAGCAAGAACATCGAGTATCCATTTTTGAAATGCGGCACGATCATCAATGTCGTTATCGGAACCAACGTAGTTCCAGTAGGCGTTGTAATAACGTTTTATGTCACGGTCAATGATTTTAACATCGGCTTTGGTGGTGTGGTCATTGGCTAAATATTCAGCTTGCGTAAGCTCCGCAACAAGTTCATCGGCTAGGTTTTTTGTTGAAGCTTTGGCATGAAAAGACAATACTCGTCGCAGATAACGACGAATCGCGCGCTGCTGGAGTAGATCGCCTTCGGAATATTCCGAGGCATTGCGCAATTGCTCGTAGGCTGTAGAAATGGTGTTGCCAACCGTCGGGATATGGATAGTATCTTTTTCACGCCGGGCAAGTATGTCAGCTTCGTATGTGTCAATTCGTTTTAGCGAATCAGCAAGCAATCGCCCTAGCTGGCTTATCTGAGAATTTTGATTCACGAAACCAATTATAACCTTTCTTTGACGTCAATGCGGGACAATCACGAATATTAAACTAATTTTCAATTGCAAGTAATGCAGCTACAACCGCATCTTTGTCGCGTTCTATGAGCTCTACGCGACCCTCTATCTCACTGATGCCAACTGAAATTGCACGACTGAGGGCAGGAATGCTAAGTTTTGGCTCAAAGAACGCCTTGAATTCTTCGAGCTGTTGGCGAGTGCAGAGCGCACTTGATGCGAAGCGGACAAAATCTTCGTAACTTTTGTCGCCGGCAAACGATCGCTCCACCCAGTCCCAGTTGTCGCGTAGCCACTGCCATGAAAGATCACGACTGTATCGACCACGCACAAGGTATACAAACCATCGATAAGAGTCTTGCGGACGGATGACACTTGGATCTTTGAGTAGGTTTAGTAATTCTGTAATTTTATCCGGTAAGCGAGTACTAGTAACGCCCATGCAGATGTCTTGGCGCAGTTCCGCAGAGCTTGTAGACTTGTAGGCATTTATCATCTCGTCAACGATGCTAGCGTCACCGTAACGGGCAACGGTTCCAAGGATGAGTGGCCGCAGTTCTGGGTCTAAGTCCTCAGTTTTATGTCGATCGTACAGCTCTTGAGACATCATGAGAGCTTCGGGTACTTCGCCATACAGAGTTTGCCCTACGACGATTGCGCGGAGCTTCGTGTCTTCTTCCGATTCGCCGCTAATGACGTTCCAGCCGAGTCGTTCATATTGTTTTGATGCGAGATTTGCAGCTAGTTGTCGCAGCTTTTCTTCTGCAGCTGGGGCATCCTCTACGAATTTACGTAATTCCCCGACTGCCAAAGAAATGATACTCCAGACTGATTCAAGCTCTTCATCCTTGTAAGATTGCAACAGCGGAAGCAGTTGCTCGCTAGACATGATACCGCCTCGGGCAAGTAAGGTTGCTTCGTCGAGCAGCTGAGTTCGGCCGACCGCATCGAGTGAGCCATCTTGTATTCGGCTGATTAGGTGCTGGCGTGATGTGTCATCATAGTGAGTTATGAAATGCGCACTATCTGCTTCGTTGAGCTGAAGAGGTTCGTTTGATGTAAAGCTGACAGATTTAGAATTGAGCAATTTAGGTACGATATCCGAGCTTGATTCAAGGGGGATTGGCCAAAGTTTTTCAGATGCCTCGTGAGGTCCAACAAAGAATTGTTGTTGTGACAACGTAACATTGTCTCCTTCACGGGTAACGTTTACGACCGGATAGCCTGATTGTGAAATCCATGTGTTCATGATAGCGGCGATGTCTTTTCCACTTGCGTCGCTAAGCTCGACCCACAGGTCATTGCCGACAGTATTTTTGTACGCATGTTCTGCGAAATAATGCTTTAAGCCAGCTTTGAACGATTCATTACCGATATAATACTGAATCATACGAAGAAGGCGGCAACCTTTTGCGTATACGATGGCGCCGTCAAAGAGGGTGCTAATTTCGTCTGGATGATTAACGTCGACTTGGACGGATTGGACGCCGTCTATACAGTCTCTTCGAAGAGCGGCGATAGATTCGTTTGTAATGAAGCTTTGCCATATGTTCCATTCGGGATGAATGGCGTCAATGGAAATGTATTCCATGAGTGTAGCAAAGCTTTCGTTGAGCCATAGGTCATTCCACCAGCTCATCGTGACGAGATTACCAAACCATTGGTGAGCTAATTCGTGGGCAATGACTGTCGCTATGTAATGTCGACCACTAACGCTGACGATTTTTGGATCTGCGAGTAGTGCGACCTCGCGGTAGGTGATAAGTCCCCAGTTTTCCATGGCGCCCACAGTAAAGTCTGGCAGTGCGACGTGGTCACTTTTTGGTAATGGATAAGATGTGCCAAAATAATCATCATAAAATTCAATAACTTTAACGGCTGTTTCAAGAGCGAAATCGAGACTTTCGGCAGTTTGAGCTGGCGTTGCCCACACGTTGACCTCGACACCGCTATTGGTTCGAGAAGTTTTGCGGTGTAGCTCACCGACGACAAATGCGACTAGATATGTGCTCATGCGTGGAGTTGTTTGGAAGTGCGTAACGAGCTTACCGTCTACTACGGACTGCTCATCGATAGGCATGTTCGACAGCACGGTCTGGTTTGGAGTGGTCGATAAGTGTACGTCAAAGCGCGCCTTAGCGCCCGGCTCATCTATACAGGGGAATGCTTCGCGTGCGTAGTGAGATTCGAATTGTGTTGCTATGAGTTCTTTTTTAACCCCATCATGCTCAAAATAACAGGGGTAAATTCCATGCATTTGATCAGTAATTTTGGCGTTGAATTCTACTGTCGCCGTATGTTCTCCGACTGAGATGTTGCTACCGAGCGCCAGTTCATCTAGCTCTCCAGGCACGAATTCTACAGATTGGCCGTCGATTGTCGCCTTAGTGATTGTTAGATGTTTTGCGTGTAGCTTGACTGGCTGGCCGCTGATGTTTGCTCGCCCGCGGACAGAGACTGTTCCGCTATATGTGTGTTCTGACTCGTTTAAGTCGATTTTTAGGTCGTAATGCTCTGGTGTGAAGTAGTCAATTAGTTTGGGTACGCTAGTCATGCATCCAGTATACTAAAGAAATGATTTCGAGGACACTGCGACGCCGACGGATAGGCGCCGCCATTGCTATGCTTATACTCGCCGTCGTGACAATGGTACAAAATGATGACATGTGGCAGATGCAGTCTTTGTCGGCTCCATCTCCGAAAACGTCAGATTCAGTGTCTGGTGACGCGGCTAATTTGCTTACGACGATTCCTATAAAGGGACGTGCACCTAAGACTGGTTATTCACGAATGCAGTACGGAGATGGCTGGGCAACAACAGATGGTTGCGATACGCGAAACATTATATTGCACCGTGATTTACAGAAACCGGTTGTCGGCGATAACTGCAATGTTTTAAGCGGGACGCTAGACGATCCTTACACTGGTAAGACAATTGTGTTTAAACGCGGCGCAGATTCGAGCGCAGATGTTCAAATTGATCATGTGGTGGCGCTTGGCGACACGTGGCAAAAGGGCGCTCAGCAACTTAGCAAAGATGAGCGCTTAAGGCTTGCGAATGATCCGCTAGAGTTACTGGCGGTAGATGGACCGGCTAACCAGCAAAAAAGTGATGCCGACGCCGCAACCTGGTTGCCGTCAAACAAGCCGTTTCGTTGTCAATATGTCGCTCGTCAAATTGCCGTCAAGGCGAAATACCACCTGTGGATGACACAGGCGGAGCACGATGCTATAGCTGGAATCTTATCAAGGTGTCCGGGTCAGCCATTGCCGATGGCTTGAATTTGACGTTTGTCTGTCTCGTCTTCAATTTCATGCCCAACGATTTCTTCAATCAGATCCTCAATAGTGACGATACCTACGATGTAATCGTCTTTTTCAATTGGAATCAAGTGAGAGCTGGTCGAAATAAACCTACGAAGCATTGTGTCGAGTGCGGTGCGACTCCCAACCATCTGGACTGGATAAAGAGGAAGATCGTCTACGGTATAGTCTGTGTCATCAAAGTCGATATCAACTAGATCTTTCATAAGAAGTACACCATAGCAGTGCGTAAGCTTCTGATTAAAGATAGGTATGCGACTGCGACCAACTGCTTTGATTTCGTCTATCTTTTCTGCAGTTAAGTGCGTACCGGGTTCTAGCCAGAAAACATGATTAATGTGCAGCATTATATCGCTTACTCGTTTTTCACTAAGTTGCAACGCTCCACGGATGATTTCAACTTCATCGTTATCAAGTTCGCTTTCTCTATGACCAATATGCTCACTAATGAGCACGCCGAGTTCTTGTCTGGTGTGTAGCTGAGTGCGCTGTTCGCTGAATAAGTAGTCTAGTAAAAGCTGAAGAGGCTTAGATATGGGGTAGGTTATGAAGATCATCAGTTTAATAACAGGGACTAAGAAAGACATGTAACGAAGTGCATCTCGGCTAAATAATGCCTGAGGAAGTATTTCTCCGAAAACGACGATCAAGACAGTCGTAATAAAGCCAGCAAGCAAGCCGTATAAAAAGCTTTCTAAAAATAATGATGTCGCAGACACTGCGGCCACGTTGCTTAGGAGAATTGCGGCTAGTGTGAGGTGGGTATTTTTTCTAAACGGATAAACACGTTTAGCTTTAGTATTCCCAAGTTTTGCTTTGCGATGGAGGTCGCCTAAATCGAGTGACATGAGAGCAATATTCAAACCCGAACAGAGGGCAGACAATCCAATCAGCAGGACGACGATGATAATAGTAAGTAATATACTCACAGAATGATTACCATTTTATAACAGTATGGTCGTTCTAGTAAAGGCCGAGTATTTTATGACGGCTGGCCATCCCTGTTATTTTCTAATAGTGCCCAAATGTCATGCCATGGCATGCCTTTTTTTCGTAGAAACAACATCTCGAATTCACGTTTATTGCGCTGGATGTCGTCATCTAGCTCTTTCATTTCTGCTTCGTTTGAAGGGATAAAAAAGTCGTCAAACGATTGCGGCGCAGGTATGACGACGCCGTTTTTTTCGTCTTGTTTAGTACGCGGCCATACGTGAAAATGCACGTGATCCATTTTGATTCCGTTTTCCTTTTGAAGTGGTTGTGACTTTTGCGTGACGACAGAGCCGTACCCAAAATCCACGACATCGGCGAGAGACTCTGCTTCGTAAACGATTCGACCCAATAAAGCTGCGCCCATCTTGCTGGCGACAGTATAGTGCTCATCAGGGACGACTAGTAGATGATTGCGTCGGAACCTTGGTTTAGAAAAAAATGATATAAAACCATCCCCTCTGTTTACTATAAGGTTTTTCATGGAGTCGTCCGGCTGACAAAATGCACAGTCTGGTTTCTTTTCGGGCATTGCGGCTCCTTTCATTGTTCTATTGCTATAAACTCACCTGCATGCTAAACTTATTTTAGTACATTCCGGCCGGCAGGTCGGATTTTTTCATACAAGAAAGGAACAATGACACAATGGAAGACTTAAACATTAAACAACTTACACTGGCCGTCCGTACGATTGCTGAGGAAAAGAACCTACCCGAAGAGACTGTCATGAGCGTTATTGAGCAGGCGATTGCCGCCGCTTGGCGCCGAGACAACGGAGAGCGCGATCAAGAAGTGCGCGCAGTACTTAACGTTAATGACGGCACTGCAAAAGTATTCGTAGCTCGTGAAGTAGTAGAGATCGTCGGAAGCGACGCTGTCGAAATCAGCCTAGAAGACGCGAAGAAAGTAAAGAAAGACGCTGAGATTGGTGATGTAATTGAAGAAGAGCACGAAGTCGAGTCATTTGGCCGCGTGGCAGCTCAGACCGCCAAGCAAGTCGTGTTGCAGCGTCTTCGTGAAGCAGAGCGTGAAGTCGTACTAGCTGAATACGAAGACAAAATCGGTACCGTTGTTACCGGTACTGTGCAGCGTGTAGAACCACGTGTGATTCGCGTAGAATTAGGTAAAGCTGCAGGTATCATTCCTCAGAGTGAACAGATTCAGGGCGAGTACTACAGTGTCGGTTCTCGCATAAAGGTATTTATAAAGGACATCGAGCGCGATAATCGTGGTCCTCAATTGATTTTGAGCCGCGGTAACGAATCCTTTGTCGAATACTTGTTCCGTCAGGAAGTTCCTGAGATGGAAACTGGCGCCGTTGAGATTAAGACCATCGCTCGTGAGGCTGGTCGTCGTACGAAATTGGCGGTTGCTAGCACTGTACCTGGCGTGGATCCTGTCGGTACGTTTGTTGGCGGTCACGGTACTCGCGTGCAGGCTGTTATGAACGAAATCGGCGATCAGGAAAAAATCGACATCATCACATATGATGAGAATCCCGAACAATTTATTCGCAATGCGCTGAGCCCAGCAGAAGTTGCAAAAGTTGAAATTGACGAAGCGGCTAAAAACGCAAAGGTTTACGTAGCTGAAGATCAGCAATCAATTGCAATTGGGCGCGGCGGTCAGAATGTTCGCTTGGCGTCACGCTTAACTGGTTACGAACTCGACATTGAGACTGCGCAACCAGAAAAGAAGGTAGAGCCAGTCAAACCAAAGAAAAACATCGAAGACAGTCTGTTTAGCGCTATCGAAGAAGCTGGTGACGAAGTTAAAGAAAGCGAAGAGAAGAGCGAAGAATAGTCTTCTGGATATTCACATTAAAATACCGCCTCGTGGAGGCGGTATTTTTTTGATTCTCTATGTTTGTATGTCGCGACGGATGAAGCCAAGCCAACCTACTATTGTCAGCACGACTATGACACCGACAAGTATATATACGTGATGTGTGTTCAGGCCGTGTTGCATGATTTGCGGGTTATTGTAGTAATGAAAGATAGATAGCTTATCTGGTGCCTGCAGTTCTTTAACTGCCGGCGCAAGCGACGAAATGATAAAGCTGAGCGCTGCATAGCCACTAGCGACTGCGACCGTGAGACCTTTTTTGCCGAACGCCATGGCTACACTAAATGCGACAAGGCCGTACGCGACGTTCATAAGCCATGCATCAAATGCCGACTGCATAATACGAGGAAAATCGACAGACTTATCAATGATAGGCAGCGCTAGGTAGACTCCGGCAACGATACCAGAGCATACGACTGCTATAAAAAATACGAGCGCGAGCCATTTTTGGAAATATACCGAGGTACGTGTAACGGGTAGACTCAGTAGCGACTGCAGGCGTCGGGAGTCTTCTTCGCTGGCGCTGATACCTATAAAAACTATGATAGACATGGCGATTGTCAGTATCACGACATTGGGTCCAAAGATTTGCTGACCGACATAGCCTGGAATTGTTTTAAAGTCAGCAACGTCTCCAACAAGTGATTTGAGTGAGTCTGGGACTGAATTAACGATGCTTTCGATACCTTGTTGGTTGAATGAGTTAAAGAGAACCATGGTTAGAAACGCGACAAAAGTGATGCTAAGCATCCAGCCAAGAAGCTGCCAACGTAGGTTAAATATCGTTTTCAGTAATACTGACCTAAACATGTTTATTTTCTCCTCGGTAATAGCCCATAAATAACTCTTCTAAGTCCGGTTCGCTGATAGTGAGCGAGTCGACAGGGTGGGCGGCGAATATGCGCAGAAGTCGATTGATATCGCCTGCAAACGTAAAACTGGTCAGGCCGTCAGTGTGTTTTAGGCTTCTCACTCCATCAAGTTGCTTCAATTGTTTACCAGACAGTTCGTTACGTAAACGGACTTCTACTCGTCGTGGTGTTTTTTCAAGTAGTGTACGCAGCGAGCCGACATGCACGAGTTTACCTTCTCGTATGAAACCGACACGATCGCAGGTTTCCTGAACTTCGCTAAGTACATGTGACGACATGAAGGTCGTTTTGCCGCGCTCTTTGTGTTCTTTTATTATGGCATTGAATTCTGTTTGAATAAGCGGATCAAGACCACTGGTTGGTTCGTCGAGAATTAAGACGTCTGGGTCGTGCATGAGAGCAGCTATGAGGCCAATCTTTTGTCGATTACCGCGTGATAGGTGTTTAATCTTAACAGAAAGGTCGGCTTTGAGACGTTTTGCCAGACCGGTGATTGTTTTTTGCTCAACGTTACCATACAGATGAGAAACGAAAGATAGGTACTGACGACCAGTCAAAGTAGGGTCGGTTTCCATGTCTCCGGATAAATAACCTATGTGCTTATGGACTCTACGAACGCGTTTTTGATGATTAAGGCCAAGGATTTCGATACTTCCGCTGTCTGGACGGAGCGCATCGAGAATAGTGTTAATAGTTGTTGATTTTCCAGCTCCATTTGGGCCCAAAAAACCGAAAACTTCGCCCTGGTTTACAGTGAGACTTATGTCTTTAATGCCATGGTCGTCATCATAGAGCTTAGTAAGGTGTGAAATTTTGAGCGCAGGAGTATCCGTGCTTTTGATATCGGTCATGGTTTGTAGTGTATACCCATTACGAAATTGGGTCAAAAATTAGCACTCCGTTGACGAGAGTGCCAACTATGTTTATACTGGATATATAGTGCAGTAAAGGTTAAATATACCGCTTGCGCTGTCACGGAGGAAAGATAATAATGAATAATATGCCTGATGAGTTCACAGATTTTATTTCGCACCTTACCGATAACGCGCGAACAAGTCTGCAACATGCAGATGCAATCGCGAGAGGGTACGGTAGTGCATATATTGGCACAGAGCACCTTCTTCTTGGTGTTCTGGCGCAGGGGTCGTCGGTTGCGGCGAAGGTGCTTGCTGATTCCGGTGTAACGCTTGATAGAGCGGAAATGGCATTGAATCTTACGCCTCGTACACTTGTTGTTAGCACTGGCGCTAAAGGTTTAAGCGAGACGGCCAAGCTTACTCTCAAGATGAGTTGGGATATCGCACAGGAGTTCCATCAAGACTATTTGGGCACTGAGCACATCCTTTACAGCATACTTAGTCAAAAGAATGCTCGAGCGACCGTATTATTGCGTGACATGAATATCGATGTAACGACAGTTACAAACGAACTCGAGGAGTTCTTTGATCGCCAGGCGAACGACTTTCATCAGTCCACTGAAGAGGCTGCCGCACAGGCGACGAAAAAGCGTCGAAGTGGTGCGCTAGAGGCATTTGGTACCGACCTGACTGTAAAGGCTCGTGCTGGTGAATTAGATCCAGTTATTGGCCGCGACGAGCAGCAGGAGCGCTTAGTCACTATACTGAGCCGCCGGACAAAGAACAACCCGGTACTTATAGGTGAGCCTGGTGTAGGTAAGACCGCCGTTGTTGAGGGACTGGCGCAGAGAATCGCGCGAGAGGACGTACCCGACCATCTACTTGATCGACGGGTTGTTCAGCTTGATCTTGCAGCAATGATTGCTGGTACTAAATATCGTGGTGAGTTTGAAGAAAGACTAAAGAAGGTTGTAGACGAACTTCGCTCGCAAAAGAACGTCATCTTATTTATAGATGAGTTACACCTCATTACAGGTGCGGGTGCTGCGGAAGGCGCTCTGGATGCGGCAAATATGCTAAAGCCGGCATTGGCGCGCGGTGAACTGCACATGATTGGCGCAACGACGATGGACGAATTCCGTAAGCACATTGAAAAGGACAGCGCGCTCGAACGTCGCTTCCAGCCGATCGTCATCAAAGAGCCGTCACTCAAGGATACCAAAGCGATACTTAAGGGGTTGAAGTCGTACTACGAGAAGCACCACGGCGTCACTATTAGCGATGACATTATTGACGATGCGGTTTACATGGCTGATCGCTACGTAAGCGAGCGATATATGCCCGATAAGGCCATTGACGTTATAGACGAAGCCTCAGCATTAGTTCGCGTACGGCACAGTCGCAAGCCGAGTCGTATCCGAGATTTCACTCGACAACTTAAAAATTTGAATGAAAAAATGGACGAAGCTGTCACGGCCGAAGACTATGAACGAGCCGCACTATATAAGACTCGTATAGTTCAACTACAGGCTAAGCTGACAGAGACGAAGGAAAAGGATGAAATGAAGTCCCCAATCATATTGAAGGGTGACGACATTGCTCATGCTATAGCAACAATGACGGGCATACCAGTAAAGAGGTTAAAGAAGTCTGAGACTAAGCTACTTCGCAACCTTGAAAGGTATCTAGCAAAAAGCATCATCGGTCAGGAAGAAGCTGTTAATGCTGTGTCAAAGGCGATTCGTCGCTCGCGCAGTGGAGTAGCAAGCAGTAAACGACCAATAGGATCGTTTGTGTTCATGGGTCCGACAGGAGTTGGCAAAACAGAATTAGCGCGAGTATTGGCTCGTGAAGTATTTGGTAGCGATGACGCACTTATAAAAATCGACATGAGTGAATTCGGTGAAAAGCATAACACGAGCCGCTTAGTGGGAGCCCCTGCCGGCTACGTTGGCTATGAGGATGGTGGCAAGCTGACTGACAAGATTCGTCGACAGCCGTATAGTGTCGTACTGTTTGACGAAATTGAAAAGGCTCACCCTGATGTGTTCCATATGCTCTTGCAGCTACTTGAAGACGGCAAATTAACAGATGCCAAGGGTCGAGAGGTTGACTTCACGAATTCAATTATCATATTGACGAGCAACCTAGGCGCCGAAAAGATGATGAAAGAATCGTCACTTGGTTTCCATGCTACAACGAGTAGTGACAACAAAAAGCTAGATGAATTGCACGATGAAAATGCTCAGGCTGCGCTTGAGGCACTACAAAAACGAATGCGACCAGAGCTAATCAACCGATTCGATGCAATTGTAACGTTCCGCGCCCTGACGCCAAAAGAGGTTGGAAAGATTTTTGATAATCTGATCGACCAATTGCAGGAACGTCTGTCACGAAAGGGTATTAGGCTAGTTGTTAAGCCGACCGCAAAGCGTTATTTGATTCAAAAAGGGTTCGATGAAAAGTATGGAGCTCGCCCGCTTCGCCGCGCCATTCAAAATGAGTTGGAACATCAGCTCGCAGAGGGTATACTGGATGAGAAATATGAACGCGGCACGGTACTAGCAGCTACCGCGCGAGGGGGCAAACTTGCAATCAACGTTACCGCAGAGCAACCAGCATAAACACAAAGGACTAGGTAGTCTAATAGTTCTAGGTATCACAATCACGTTGAGCGCGTGCTTGTGGTTGAATCGTCAGCTTGTGGCAGATGCCGTAAGTTACTTTAGCTATCATCCTACGGTCGCAATTGAGCAAATAGCGTCACGGGATAAATTAACGGACTTAGGAAAGTTCTATTTCTATGCTGACAATCCGGGCGTAGAGGCCAGTGCTACGTTTAGCAAGGCATGCGACAACAAGGAAAGTGGAACTGCTATTTTAGGATGCTACGTCAACAACCGTATTTACGTATATGACGTTACAGATAATCGTCTGGACGGTATTGAGGAAGTTACGGCGGCGCACGAGTTACTCCATGCGGTATACCAACGCATGTCGGACAGCGACAAGGCAACGGTAAACGCTCTGGTTGAAGCTGAGTATGTAAAACTTCAAAAAGACCCGACTTTTGCAGAGCGAATGGCATACTATGCAAGAACTGAGCCTGGTGAACGCGACAACGAGCTTCATTCAATTATCGGTACTGAAGTCGCGTCAATCAGCCCGGAGCTAGAGGCTCATTATAAGCAGTACTTCGCTAATAGGGCGCAAATAGTCGCATTTCACGACGCTTATAACGGTGCTTTTGTAAAACTTGCCGATCAAGCAAAAAGTATGTCTAAGCAGATGGATAAGCTCAATACCCAAATTACTGCGATGTCAAAGCAGTATGATGCGGACGTCAAAAATCTTAATGCGGATATAGCCGACTTTAATCAGCGTGCGAAAAACGGTGGCTTTTCATCGCAGTCTCAGTTTAACTCCGAACGACAAGCGCTCGTGAGCAGGGCTTCGTCGATAGCTGCTGAGCATACAGACATCAATAATATGGTTGATAAATTCAATACGCTGCGCAGCCAGTACAATGATATTGTGACACAATCAAATGATCTTTATAAGAGTATCGACAGTACTTTAGCTCCAGCCCCCAAGGTGTAGACTACCAAGGTATAATAGGAGCATATGGTAAAAATAAAGTCCCAGTTCGTTTGTCAGAGTTGCGGAGCTAGCTATCCGAAATGGACAGGACGTTGCGATAATTGCGGAGAATGGAATACGCTTGTCGAACAGCTACCTGTTTCGTCTGGTAATTCTGCAATTGCAAAGAGTCGTGGAATCCCTCTTACAAGTAAATCTATAGACTCTATAGACAAGGGGAGTAACATAAAACGACTCAGTACGGGTATAGGCGACCTAGACGTCGTGCTGGGCGGCGGTGTGTTGCCCGGAGGAGTTATCTTGCTTGCAGGACAGCCGGGGATGGGAAAAAGTACGTTACTCCTTCAGGTCTCTGCTACGATTGCTAAAAATACCCCTGTGCTATATGTTAGCGGCGAAGAGTCTGCTTCACAGGTGAAAATTAGGGCGGAGCGACTAGGAGCTGCCGGAAATGAGCAATTAAGTTTCGCGGCAAGTACGTCCGCAGATGACATAGCTGCCAGTATCCGTACAGGTAATTACAGACTCGTCGTTGTCGATTCTATCCAGACACTAACACTTGGAGAGCTAACGTCTGCGCCAGGTACGGTCAGTCAGATCACAAACAGCAGTAACGTAATCATTCAGGCGGCAAAGGCAGCGGATGTTGCGGTTGTGCTGGTGGGTCATGTCACCAAAGAAGGCTCAATTGCAGGTCCGAAAGTATTGGAGCATCTGGTAGACGTCGTATTGCAATTTGAAGGAGACCGTTACGGTGGGTTTAAGGTTGTCCGTGCAATAAAAAATAGGTACGGCTCGACGAATGAAGCGGCGATTTTTGAAATGGATGATAGCGGCCTGTCTGTCGTTGAAAATCCGTCGGCGGCTCTTCTAGCTGAGCGCCAAAACGCTGATGGATCAGTCGTATTAGCGACACTTGAAGGCACGAGGCCACTTTTAGTAGAAATCCAAGCACTTGTCAATCCAACTAGTTTCGGGTATCCTAAACGTACAGCCAGTGGATTTGATTTAAACCGACTCAATCTGTTGATTGCCGTTTTAGAGCGGCGTACGAAATTGAATTTATCCGACAAAGATATCTACATCAACGTTGTTGGCGGGTTGAAACTGGCTGATCCTGCGGCTGACTTGGCCGTGTGTATGGCGATTGCTAGCGCTGCGGCGGGCCGCAAGTTAGACGATAGCACCGTAGTGTTTGGTGAAGTAGGACTTGGAGGGGAAATACGCTCTGTCACAGCTGTAGACAGACGAATCGCCGAAGCAAAAAAGCTTGGCTTTACAGGAGCAATTGCTCCAGCCAGCGGAAAAAAGAATACATTTGTCACTGGTGCGAAAGATTTACGCCAAGCGTTGATCAATTACCTGCAGAAATAACCTTAGTAAAGGATAAAATTAATTATGAATAATGATATAGAACAACTAATGATTGTTGGTGCGCTTTTAGTATTGCTGTCTGAAGTGACATACCTCGTTGCAAAATTACCAAGGCAGGCGGGTGGTAAGAAACGTATGATGTTTGTCGATACGTCAGTTCTGATCGACGGCCGCATCGTACCCGTTATCGCCTCTGGGTTTGTTAGCGACACTATCGCCATACCACGCAGTGTTATCGGAGAATTACAGTTCTTGGCGGACAACGCAGATCCTGAAAAGCGATCACGCGCACGCCATGGACTCGATATAGTGCGTGAACTTCAACAAATTGAAGGTGTAGACGTACAGATATTTCAAGATGGCAGTAAAGCCGAGGAAGGTGTGGACGAGCGCTTATTGAACCTTGCCAAAAAACACGGCGGAACTGTATGTACGATTGACTACAATTTAAACAAAGTCGCTGCCGTAGAAGGCATCGTTGTCTGCAACATAAATGAATTGGCCAAGAATCTCAGGATGGCGTATTTGCCGGGCGAGAAAATGAGACTAGAACTTGTAC
Source organism: Candidatus Nomurabacteria bacterium (assembly GCA_023898645.1). Taxonomy (NCBI): domain Bacteria; phylum Candidatus Nomuraibacteriota; species Candidatus Nomurabacteria bacterium. Next base: position 524,962 of record CP060232.1, read on the forward strand.
AAAAGGGTCAAGACAGCCATCAGGGCGTCGGATACCTTCCTGACGGCACGATGGTGGTCGTTGAGCATGCTTCTGGGCAAATTGGTCAGATCGTTGAAGTAGAATTTATTCGTAGCCTTCAGACGGCTGCAGGTAAGATGATGTTTGCGAAAAAGGTTGAAACTGCTACGAAGAGTAGTACGCCATCTCAGCCAAAGCAACTTGCGAAACCGAAGCCGCAAAAGGCATCAGGTACGAAGCCGGCCGCGCAGCCTTCTCGACAGCGCAATGATCGCCGTCAGCAACGACGACCAAAGAATCACGAAGATAGCCTCATCGAACTTGTCGAAAAACAACAGTAAGCTTTACGGGATGACTGGGGTGTAAGGGCTACTCTTTGTATCTGAGTAGTACAAATCGTCTGTGACAGAAGCTGAAATTGTAAATGGATCAGTGCTGTCGGACGTATAAGAAGCTTCGTAGCTACCTGCGGCGCTAATGGTTTGCGAGTTAATTTTCTTCCCGTTTACAGATATCGTCAGTCCGTTTGGTTTGCCCTTACCGGCAGCAACAGTAACAGAGATTGTATATACGTTGCCCGAAGGAGAAACGTCAATTGCAGTGATAGACGGCTTAGCGTCGTCACATTTGTGGGCGTCATCGTTTTCGGAGGCGTCGAAGCCACTTGGAGACAAGTACACAACCTTTTTTGTGGTTGGGTCAATCGTTTTCAATACGTCTTGCTCAATCTTAGCTGCGGCTGGAGTACAGTCAGTTGCTAGCTTTTGAGAAACTTTGTCGAATGTCAATTTTGTGTAGCGTTGGGCGTTCTTTTGGTTATACCAAGACGGATAAAGTTCTTTGCCAATTTGCTGAATACCTTTAGGTTTGCTGTACCACTCTCCGGGCTTCCATTTGCCTTCTTTTGCGTATACTACCTCGTGGGCATATGCCATGACTTCATTGATAATCGCGCCCGGCAGGGATGAGTTGCCGTTTAAGAGCGGTTTAGGGTCGTTGTTTCCTAGCCAAACGCCCATTGTAAGTGCCGGGCTATAGCTCATCATCCAGATATCCTTTGACTTACCATCGACGTCAGAAGTTCCGGTCTTAGTTGCTGTTTTTACTTTGCCGTTGTCTACTACAATTCCGGGGAAGTTTGTGCCATACAGTCCGGCGCGGGCATGGTCGTCACTAAGCATATCGGCAACTATGTAAGCTACCTGAGGGTCAATGACTCGCTTTGATTGATCGTCGCTCCACTTTTTTAATACATCGCCATCACTGTTTTTTACCTCTAGGATTGTTGACCACGGCTTATATACGCCACCTCTTGCTAGTGTAGAGAATGCATTGACATGGTCAATTTGTTTAGTGCCACAGCCACCAATGGCAGCCGCTAATCCAACTTGTTTTTCGGCGCCTTGCGTACAATAGGGAGTATCGCCGGCGGCGTGAATCAAATCGAGGGTTTGTTTGACACCCGTCAGCTGCATAGCCTTGATTGCGGGTATATTTCGAGATAAGGCAAGACTGTTACGGATAGGGATATTACCTAGAAAGCGATTGTCGGCATCGTGCGGAGTATAGTTGACCGGAAATGTGGTGCGAGTGTCGGATAGAACGGTCCCGCTACCATATATATTTAGTAGGTCGTTATCGTGCTTTGCAAAGAGTGCTGAGTAGACGAGGGGTTTAATAGTCGAACCGGGTTGTATATACGAAGTTGCGGCATTCGTTTGGCCAAAGCCTGGATAATTGTAGTCACGGCTTCCCATCATAGCAATTATCTGTCCGGTCTTTGAATCTTCTACAGTGGCTGCACCGTTATTGAAACCAGCGTACGTCGGTAAGTTCACGCCGTATCGTGGACTGATTCCGTTAAACATTTCCTTAAAGCTATGCTCAAGCTTAGCTTGCACCTTCAAGTCCAAAGTTGTAGTGACAACCAGCCCTCCTTGACCTACTGTCGCCTTACCTAGTTCGGCCTCAAGCTCCGAGCGTACCATCTGTACGAAATGAGGAGCTTTAATATCGGCAAATTGAGAAGCTTGCGGCAATATGGTATCAAGAATCGGCTCTGCTTTTGCCTTTGCTGCTTGATCTTTAGTTATGTAACCTTGCGAGACCATTTCATCAAGGACTTTATGCTGACGTTCGATGAGAGGCTTTTGGCCGGCTGGGTTGTAAGGGTCGTATAAACCAGGTTCGTTCGGGATGGCTGCAAGTAGGGCTGATTGTGCGAGATTTAAGTTTTTCGCGTCTATGCCAAAGTATGTCTTTGCAGCAGATTCAACGCCATTTCGGCGTCCTCCATAGGGAGACTCGTTGAGGTAAAGATTAAGGATCTGATCCTTGTTGTACATACGCTCTACTTCAATTGATAGAATTATCTCTTTGATTTTACGCGGAACACCAGCGAGTCCTCGCTGCTGAGCTTCGCTCGCGAAGAATACCTGCTTAACGAGTTGCTGAGTTAACGTAGACCCACCCTGCGTACTACCACCCGTGTAGTTGTTGATCATAGCTCGCGTTATACCGGTGAAGCTGACTCCTCCGTGTTTGTAGAAGTCTTTGTCTTCGATCGCGACAGTAGCTTCTTTCATGAGCGTACTAATCTCGTTACCAGCGACAACAAGTTTATAGTTTCCGTCGCCTTTATCTTCCCAGAGTAACTTTCCGTTACGGTCGAGATACTTTGTGACGGTTGTATGGACTCGCTTAGAAAGTTCTTCGGGCCTTATGGAGTCTAGGTCTTTGCGAAAATATGCAAATAATCCGCCGACTAAAATAGCTACTAGCAGTACCCCAGTACCCATGATTTTGAGAATCATTTTGCCGCCCTTGCGGCTGAACCAGTAACCTGCAACTCGTTTTGGATGCATGCGTGCAAAGAATCGCTTTATAGGATGTTTCGGTAGGGTAGCTAAATACTCCGCTTTTTTGCGGTGAATAGCATCTTTTTTAGTCTTTCGTGCACGACTTAAATTAGCGTACACATTCAGCTTGCGGGTACCACGCTTTTTGGCCACCTTTAATCCCCATTTCTCATAAGCAGTATTACGTTCCATTATAACACCAATCACGAAACGCAATGCATAAATTTTTGCTACAATATAAACATGAATTTATCAGAAGAACTTGCTTGGCGCGGATTTATAAATCAGACGACCTATACGGATATTAAGGAACTTGATAGCGAATCGATTTCGTTTTACTGGGGGGTTGATCCTAGCGCGAGCAGTATGACGATTGGAAATCTTGCGGCGGCTATGCTCGTACGACATTTCGTTGATCATGGTCATAAGGCGTTTTTGCTCGTTGGCGGAGCTACTGGCATGATTGGCGATCCAGATGGTAAGAAGGACGAGAGAAATCTAAAAACTCTCGACGAGATTGCTTCTAACAAAGTTGCTATTTCTGTGCAATATGAGCGCATTTTTGCTGGTAAACCGTTTGAAATCGTCGACAACTACGACTGGTTCAAAGACATCAACTATCTGAACTTTTTGCGTGATGTTGGCAAGCATGTTCCTCTCAGTAGTATGTTGGGCCGAGATTTTGTCCAAGCTCGATTAGGCGAAAGCGGTAGTGGCATCAGCTACGCCGAGTTTAGCTATGGTCTTATTCAAGGTTATGATTTCTTGCATTTGTACCGTGAGAAGGGTGTGACGCTTCAGGTTTGCGGTGCCGATCAGTGGGGTAATTCAATTACAGGAGTAGACTTAATCAGGCGTATTGAAGGTGGCAACGCCAACGTACTCAGCTCACCGTTAATTGTAAATAAGACGACTGGTGTTAAATTTGGTAAGTCCGAGGATGGAGCCGTGTGGCTCGACCCTACGCTTACGAGTGTCTACAAGTTTTATCAGTTCTGGCTCAATGTTGACGATGAGGGAGCACTTGATTATGCCAAAATCTACACGTTACTGGGCAAGGAGCAAATTGACGAGCTGGCCGCAAAACAACAGGCAAATCCAGGCGCTCGCGATATCCAGAAGTCATTAGCTTATGAAGTGACGAAGCTTGTCCATGGCGAAGGCGCGGCAGAAAGTGCGAAGCGTGTTACCGGAGTGCTATTTGGTGGAACCGAATTTTCGAGTTTATCGCAGGAAGACATTAATTTACTTGCTAACGAAATTCCTTCAGCATCCACGGGTGCATCGGTTGTTGATCTACTTACAGACAACTCTTTGGCGGCTAGCAAGGGTGAGGCACGACGTCTAATTCTTGGTGGCGCTGTTTCAATCAACGGCGAAAAGATCCTTGATGACAAGATTGTCTCTGAACCTACTCTCGTTAAGAGAGGCAAAAATTCCTTTTTGCTTGTACGCTAACCAAATGTCAATGATATAATGAGAGCTCGATAATAATTCTGGAGGGACACATGACAAAGAAGGTTATTGCTTTTGATCTTGACGACACACTTGCTGTTACGAAATCACCCATATCAGACGAAATGAGTGAGATTCTAGGAAGACTTTTAGAACACTATGATGTATGCGTAATTTCTGGTGGTAATTTTGACCAATTTAAAAAGCAGGTTGTCGATAGGCTTGAAGTACCTGCGCATAAATTAAACAGGTTGCATCTTATGCCAACGTGCGGCACACGTTATTACCGTTATGATGAGCTTAAGACCAATTGGGCTTTGCAATACGCCGAAGACCTGACCGATGCTCAGAAAAAGGACATTGTTGATGCGCTTGAAAAGGTGTCTAAAGAACTTGGCTTATGGGTGGAAAACCCTGCAGGCGAAATCATTGAGGATCGCGGCAGTCAGGTGACGATGTCTGCGCTTGGACAGCAAGCAACTCCTGAGGACAAGTACGCTTGGGCTGAAAAATACAAAGACGTGCGCCCAGTTCTTCGCGACAAGGTGGCAGAGCGGCTGCCCGACCTAGAAGTGCGCATAGGGGGTACTACCAGTACTGACGTGACTATGATCGGTATCGATAAGGCATATGGTATGAAAAAACTATGTGAAGCAATTGATATTAGTAAAGATGAAATACTATTTGTTGGCGACAAGTTACAAGAGGGCGGCAATGACTATCCGGTAAAGTCAATGGGCATTGATACTATTGAAGTTCGTCATCATGACGATACGCTTTTTGTCCTTGAAGGTGTTTTGGGCGTCACAAACAAGAACTCCTAGAAGTAGTTACAAAATAACATAAATATGTTATAATAACCTCATAATATGAACACGCCTAGCACACCTGAGCTTAGTGATATTCTCGATGAGATTACTCCAAAAATCGATTTCGCTCTTAGCGAGGGTTCGATAAATGAGTATTTAGAGAATCCCGATTTGCCGGCAGACCTCCAGCGTCGTGATTGTAATTGCAACCCCACGAGCTGGTTACTTTCATTTGTCCTTCGGGATATGGGTATTTTTGCAGTACCTCATTTACGGACGGGAAGTATAGCCTACCGTAGTGAACAAATACCGATTGCGCATGTCGTACTTAAAATGCCGACGGGGGATAACCGAATAATCGATCCGACGTCTCAGCAATATTATAGATTTGTTGGCTTAAGACCTTCTAGTGTTATAAATGACCCGGATCTTGTCAATTTATATCCAAACAACAGAGTCGCTATCATAGAACCTGATGAAAATGGGTTTCAGGATAACTTTGCAAGCATTGCCCATGACGTAGAGAGGCGCCTTACAGAGAGAGGAACTAAGGGAGGACTACTCTCGGGCTCTACGCTAGATGAAAAGAAGAATGCCTATAGTCAGTTATGGAGCGCTGATTCGTATAAATCTATGTTCCAGCCAAAAAGAGATTTACGGCGCGCGATAACACAGTCGGCAATTGTTGCAGACCGTTACGAACTGCTAAAATAAATTCATGCATTTAAACACGCCGCTCGAAGCGGTAAAAGGTGTCGGCCCAAAGATAGCCGAACAGTTAGCTGTTGCTGGTTTGGAGACTGTTGGCGATTTGATATCATTTTTGCCACGTAAGTATGAAGATTTTTCAGTCGTCGTGCCTATCACGGAGATCAAGCCAGGCAATCAAACCATTCGTGCTCGTTGTGAAAAGGTAGAGACGAAGCGTGTGCGGAGGGGTATGACAGTGACCACAGCGTCGCTGGCAGACAAAACTGGCAAGCTGCAAGCAGTATGGTTTAACCAGCCGTATCGCGCCAATCAGCTCAAGAGTGAAGACGAATTTTACTTTTCGGGTATGTTTGAATTCAGCTATAACCGCTACCAGCTGACGAGCCCGAGCGCAGAAAAAGTGAGCGAAATTCCTGTGTCGAGCGATCGTATTGTTCCAATCTACAGAGCAATCAAGGGTCTAAAGAGCCAGCTTGTACGTAAGATATTAATTGAACTACGTTCGTACATCACAACCATATCGGACCCGATGCCGGAAGACATAGTAAAAGATCAGAAATTATTGCCGTATGCGAACGCGTTACTAGCACTGCACTTTCCCAATAACGGCGATGATGTAACGCGTGGACGTGAGCGGTTAGCCTTTGATGAATTGTTCCAGTTACTGCTTGCTGCGCAACTTAACAAGCAGGCTAATAATCAGCTTGCAGGATGGAAGTTGCCATTTAACAAATCGGCCGTCCAGAGTTTTGTTGAGCAGCTTCCCTTTGAATTGACGGATGCGCAACGGCGAGCGGCGTGGGATATCATCCAAGACTTTGAGCGCGAAACTCCCATGAATCGACTACTACAAGGCGACGTAGGTAGCGGCAAGACTGTCGTCGCCGGGTTGGCGGCTCGACAAGCGGCCGTAGCTGGGTTTCAGTCTGCAGTCATGGCCCCCACTGAGATCTTGGCTTCGCAGCATGCGGAAACCTTGGCTGGGATGCTGCAGCCACACGGTGTATCGGTTGCGCTGCTCACCGGTAGCGTTAAGGGTAAAGTTCGACAGGAGCTGTACAAACACATTGCAGACGGTAGCGTAGACGTTGTCGTCGGTACGCATGCGCTTATACAAGAAGCAGTAAAATTTCATAAACTTGGCTTTGTTGTCATCGACGAACAGCATCGTTTTGGTGTAGCGCAACGTCAGGAACTATTAAAAAAATCCCACCAAATGCCGCACCTACTGGCAATGACTGCTACTCCTATACCCCGAAGTCTCGCTCTGACGGTGTATGGCGAGCTAGATATCAGCATATTGAATGAACGACCAAAGGGACGCAAGCCGATTATTACTAAAATATGGTCACCAAACAGCCGGCCTGGGTTGTATGAATTGATCGAAGAGCAGTTGGCCAATGGCCGGCAGGCGTATGTTATATGCAGTTTGATTGACGATAACCCCACGCTAGAGCAAAAAAGCGTGCAAGAGGAATACAAAAAGCTGCGTGTTGGTCCGTTTAATCATCGTCGGATTGGTCTGCTTCATGGCAAGTTAAAGCCTGCCGAAAAAGATGCCGTGATGGGGGATTTCGCAGCGGGTAAGATTGACATATTGGTTAGTACCACTGTGGTGGAAGTGGGCGTGGACGTTCCTAACGCCACTGTCATGCTGATAGAAAATGCTGATCGTTTCGGGCTTGCACAACTACATCAGTTGCGTGGCCGAGTTGGTAGATCCGATATGCAAAGTTATTGTTTCTTGATGATGTCCGATAGCAGTGCGCCGACGAGGCGATTGAAAGAGATCGAAAAGTCGGGCGACGGTTTTTATCTCGCCGAAGTAGACCTGAAGTTGCGTGGGCCGGGAGAGATATATGGTCGGGCGCAGCACGGAGAATTAAATCTGCAAGTTGCCACACTTGGTGATACGGCGCTTATTGCTCGAGCTCAGCGTGCGGCACGACAATTCGTCGAATCCGGTCGTGATTTGTTACAATATGAGCAGTTAGAGAAGCAGGTTGAGAAATACCGGCGTCTGACAAAATTGAATTAGCCTGACATGTATAGCGGAACGACACTACGAAATAAGTCAGGGCGCGTTATGGGCGCCCACCAGCGGATTGACCGCCTTGCTCGTCGTGAGTTGGCTCATTTACTTCGTAAAAAACGCTACTTCCCAACTATCCGCGAAATCTTGCATTTTGAGGGGCTTAACGGACCAGACGGCATAAAACGAAAAAGTCCCGGACAGGACGAGCCTTGGCATTATTTGGATCCGACAGACCAAGAAGATGTGAAACTGCGCCAGATGATAAATGATCATATTCATAATTTGTCAGTTGCGCTCGCAAAAGGTAATTCACAAAGAGCGGCTTTTGAGGCTGCTTGGATGGCGCACGCAATTACCGATGGTTTGACGCCAGCACACCACTATCCACTCGAAGAAAAGCTAGAAGAACTACGAGGCGGAGAGGGGCTTGAAACTCGAAATACTCCACGAAAAAAGCTGCTAATGCCCGGAGATACTAGGCGGCAGAAACTGCGTAATAACTGGGAGTATTGGGGAGCCAAAGGAGTTATGACAACTCACTTAGCCTTTGAGCTGGGTATTGCCACGACAATAGCTGCCGGTCGTTTGCAAGATACCGCTCCGTCAAAAAGCGACATTGCACGCCTTAAAAGGGATGGTTTCATGGTGTTATTTGACGAGGCATTGGATCATATCGTCGATTTGCAGCTGTATGAAGAGTTTACGCGTTCAGGTTGGACGCGACGACTTGCGCGTGACACTAGAACCGAGCTAGTGCCAGAGATTATTCGTATTATCACCTTGGCTTGGTACAGTTCAGTATTAGCCGCCGAAGAGAAAGAGAAATCATAGCGTGCGGATTATCGCAGGTCGATTAGGCGGTCGTACGATAGCGTCTCCGGACGGTAGGCGAACTCACCCTATGAGTGAACGAGTCCGGAACGCTATGTTTAATAGTTTGGCCGATAGGGTTCAAGATGCTTACGTGCTCGACGCATTTGCCGGTACGGGCGCAGTCGGAATTGAATCGATTAGTCGTGGTGCGAAATTTACAACATTTATCGAGCGCGATCGGGCTGCGCAAATAGTCCTGACTAAAAACATAGAAAACCTTGGTTTAACAGATGAAACGAAGATTATTAAAGCAAGCGTTGCCGCCTGGACTGAGACGTATGACGGGCCAAAATTTGACCTTATTTTTGCTGATCCGCCCTACCATGACCCCCAGTTTTCCACAGTTCAGCGATTAATAGGGCTTTTAAAACCAGGAGCGCTTATGCTATTATCTCATTCAGGAAGCAGTGAGAGCCCGACCTTACCTGGAGTTGTTGTGGTGGACAATCGTGGATATGGAGATGCGGCAATCACCATCTTCCGACAAGAAGGCGCGTAAGCGTCTTCTTGTCTTGTTATGACAAATAATAAATCATCCGACTAATTTGTCGGATGATTTTGCAATTTCAGCTCTCTGGTACGGCAGAAAGGACTTGAACCTTCACGCCCGGAGGCACTAGCTCCTAAGGCTAGCGTGTCTACCAATTCCACCACTGCCGCACAAGAGAACTGAGATTGTTAAATTTTGATTAAGATTATTATACCAAATTTTCCTCGGTAAAACTACTCTTTTTGAATTCATGGTGCTTGTGCTATGATAGTTGCAATGAGCAAGGTTTCGGAGTATCTAAACGAGCATTTGCAAGGGGAGCTGTCGACAAACGAGCAGGTTCGTCGAGCGTTTTCTACTGACGGTAGCGTCCTTTCGATAATGCCAGACATGGTTGTTTACCCACGCACTACTAGTGACTTGCGCAAGGTTGCCCGATTCTGTTGGCAACTTTCAGAGAAAGGCCATAAGCTTCCTATTACTATGCGTGGTGGCGGTACTGACCAGACGGGAGCTGCCATAGGCTCTGGTGTCATAGTGAACACGACTGCCCATATGGATACTATTTTCGAGATTGACGTTAAGCAAAGACTTGTACGCGCTCAGCCTGGAGCTACATTCAGGACACTTAATCAAGCACTTCGCGTACAGGGGCTTTATATACCATCTTTTCCAGCATCACAGTCCTTTAGCACCATTGGTGGGGCTATCGCAAACAATGCTAGCGGCGTATTGTCTGGGCGATTTGGCTCAACTATGGAGTGGGTCAAGCAACTAGAAATTGTGCTTAGCAACGGTGAAATACTACAGACCGGCAGACTAAGTAAACGTGATTTAGAACGCAAAAAAGGCCAGCAGACATTCGAGGGCGAGATTTACCGCAATATCGATAACTTGATCATAGATAACGACAAGGTTATTGATTCACTGGCGATTGATGTTCGCGACAACGTCGGATATAACATCGTCGATGTGAAGCGGCGAGATGGATCGTTTGACCTGACACCTATATTTATTGGTAGCCAAGGCACGCTAGGTATCATTTCTGAGGTTATCTTAAAGGCAGAGGCTAGTTCGGGGCCACCTCTCGTGGGTGCGATTGCTTTTAATGACTTTGAGTCCGCACGTGACGGTATGGAAGTGCTGGCTGGCCTCAATCCAACTTTACTTGAATATGTGGACAATAGATTACTAGAGAAAGCCACGGCAAATGGTAATCGCTATCCATTTTACACAGAAGCCCTAGAGGCGGACAAAGTCGCCGCAGTTGTAGTGATGGAGTTTGACGAGCCTCATGATCGGGCGAAAAAGAAGATAGCCAAAAAGGTTGCGAAATTGTTTAAAGACAAACCATCTCACCTCGTACTCGAAAATGACGAGTTGATTGCTGCAGAACTAAGGCTAATCGCAAATCTACCAACAATGGCACTGGTACCTGATAAAAGTAACGACAGTGATCCTGGAGTGCTCCACGGGGCCTATATACCTCCGGAACGTTTTGAAGATTTTACACATGGAGTAGAGAAATTAGAAAAGAAATATCACGTAGACCTACCGTTATGGGGGCATGTGACACAAAGCGTTTTTCATGCACGACTGTTACTAGATTTGACGAAGCCAAGTGAACGGCACAAGGTATTAAAGCTGCTAGCTGAATGGGGCGTTTTGGTGGCCGAAAATGGCGGACATTTGATTGGTGAAGCTGCCGAAGGACGGCTTAAAGCAGCCTTTGCCTATAAAGACATGAGCGACGAGATGAAGAAGCTGTATGCTGATATACGTGATATATTCGATCCGATGGGAATGATGAACACGGGCGTCAAGCAGTCTGTTGATTTAAAGAAACTTATCGATGAACTACGTACGAATTACGATATTGCTAGTTTCGCTGGCTACGTAGAAGGAGAGTAGTTTAGCCGTTCTTCTGGCTTATCTAGGCTGAGTAAGATTCATTACAGCATGCACGTAGTGTTGATAGCATAATGTAGTAATGATTCATTCTCACACGAAACCTGATAACGAGGTTTTCTTAGACAAGCACGGCATCATCCACTGTGTGTATTATGGTCAACAGACTGCTCAGACTTTAGAGCCGACTCATGAGCGGACGATGAAGATAATCGTAAATTTAATAGCAAACGATAGTCCCGTATGGATACTTGCCGACATCAGACGTATGGGTCAATACGATGTACCTGCGCGATTTGTTGAAATGCACGCCAGGACAGCGATTCCGTATTGGAAGATGGCAATCGTTACTTCTGAACCTGGTTCAATCGGTGAAAGAATCTCACGACAGCTGACTGCCATGTCTGGTAGAAAGGGTGAGATTCGCTATTTTAAGCGCGAAGACGATGCGAGAGGGTGGTTACTTGCCGCTCAGAACGGAGGAAGATGGGAGCCAAAAATAAACCAACCGTCTCAATGGAGTGCTTCGTAAGAGGTAAGTTTCATTGGTACGGATGAGAGGACTATCGGCTAAAGCCTCCTTCGTTTGCTCATTCTGGCAAAAGTAAACTTTTCCAGAATTTCACCGCACTGCGCGACCCTCCACTTCAAATTTTGCATGCAAAATTTCGTGGAGATTCAAGTCCGACGGCGACCAAATAAAAAACCGACACGAAGGTCGATTCTTTATTTGGTACAGATGAGAGGACTTGAACCTCCACGCCCTTGCGGGCACTAGCACCTGAAGCTAGCGCGTCTACCAATTCCGCCACATCTGCGCATTGTAAAAGTTATGTACGGGTCGTAGTTTATCGTCTTTACGGACCTTACGCGCTACGCGTCTACGCATATTTGCATTCACGCAGACTGCCAATTGCGAACTGTAAAAGTTATGTACGGGTCGTAGTTTATCGTCTTTACGGACCTTACGCGCTACGCGTCTACGCATATTTGCATTCACGCAGACTGCCAATTGCGAACTGTAAAAGTTATGTACGGGTCGTAGTTTATCGTCTTTACGGACCTTACGCGCTACGCGTCTACGCATATTTGCGTTCACGCAGACCGCCAACTGCGCATTGTAAAAATTATGTACGGGTCATAGTTTATCGTCTTTACGGACTTTGACGTGCTCGCATCTACACATGATGTACGTTTCACACAGCCCCCCAAGCGAACGTCATTTACAGCATCGAAAATTATAACCCATTACAAACCCAGTCGCAACGACTTACCGGGAAGGTGTGCCCAATATACTCACGACAAGTGCGGCTACGATAACGAGTGTAGATAGTGCTAGCAGAAGGATGAATGGTAGTGCGAGTGTTAGCCAAGAAAGCCAGTGCGCTTGAGGTTTTTTGTTACCAACGCTTTCGAATTGTTTGTAGAGTGTCGCGTTTACCCCGGTTGAGACGATTGAAGAAACTACGCCGAGCGTGAGTATATTAAGTAAAGCATTCGAGGCGTAGGTAGTTATCCATCCGTTTTTTGTCATACGAATGCTTTCTTTGATGGCAGCATTGCCGCGCAGATTTTTCTTTTCATCATAAAACGCTACCCCGGCTAGACTATATCGAATAGACATAATGATGCCAGGTACGATAAAAAGGAGTGTCCACAGAAGTAGCTTGGTAAAGATAATAACTTGTAGCCATAGATACGGCCAAAGGTTCTCGAACGCATTACGAAAAGCTACCTGTAGGCTTACTTTGTGACCTCGGGCTAGTTGGGCCGACGTGTACGAAGCAACCCCATTAAAAAGAGCGGAGACCATGACCACGGCCAGCCCAATTATGGCGAAGCTTTCAATTGTGAATATCCATTCGTTAATTGACCAAGCGCGAATTGTAGAAGAAACAGCATCAAATGAATATTTAGTAGGATCCGGAGAGATACTATTTGTAAACAAGTTGAGTGTCGACAGGATGATAAAAAGTATGAAAATAGGCTGGGCTCTGTTAGCGAGCAAGCTAATACCGTTACTCGCTATAAAAAACGGGTTATTTTCGAACTGATTATGTGGTTTAGATTTATTTGCCATATATAGGTATGTTCATACATAAGTATAGCAACAAGCTTGAGCCTAGTATAGTGCGCGCGTATATCAGAAACACGGTGATTGCTAATTGCAGAGGTTGTCCTTGTGGCTGACAGTACGATGATTTTGCTCGGTGTAGCCGCCACTGCTAGACTGTATGTATGGATGATAAGATTACAGCAGACAATGATCACCGTAATGTCGTTGATGAATTTCGTGGCATGAGTGTTGAAAAAATCAAAGACGAACTAAATTCGAGAAGAAATCGGCTTCATATTGCTGTAGAAAATCTTGAACGTGATTTTAACGCTGGTACGATCGTAAGAAACGCCAACGCTTTTAACGTTGAGGCAGTGCATATAGTCGGACGTCGGCAATGGAATAAGCGAGGAGCGATGGCGACAGATCTGTACATGAATGTTTATTACCACCCGACAATTGCCGATTTTATAGAGGCGACCAAAGGCCGGAGTGTGATAGGTGTCGATAATATAAACGGCAGCGTTCCGCTGCATGGATTTGCCCTACCTGAAAACTCAGTATTAGTTTTTGGTAGCGAAGGACCTGGCCTGAGCGATGAGATGGCGCGTAAATGCGAGGCAATTGTTGCGATTGAGCAATTTGGTAGCACGCGATCTGTTAACGTCGGTGTTGCGTCTGGCATTGCTATGTATAACTGGCTACAACAACACGTATTGTAAATATTTTTACATCATAGACTGGCACTCTCCTGAGAAGATAGATAGTAGGTAATGGAGGGAAAAATTATGCCAAGTCTAAAAGGGGTGGTGAGAAACATTAATACCACGCGCCCACATAGTATGGCACTAATGGCAGGCTGCACCTTGGTGGTGGCAGCCGTGCTTGTGGTGACATCTGTCGTGCAAGCGTATGACAATCAAGCTGCGTACGGTGGATATTATGGATTAAATGACGGGAGCTCTCTCGACAATGGATATGGTAGTGGGGGTAATGCACCGTACTCGGATGGGGGCTACGGTGGCTATCCAGTCGGAAGCGGGTATCTTGCTGGAATAGGCGCGGGTAGTAGCACCACCCCATATGATAGCGGAGGGTATCCTGTCGGTACCGCCGGAAATAATGGCTATACACCCGTCGATACTGGTAGCTATCCGGCCGGAGCCGATGGGAGTAATGACGGTAACGTGCCTATAGACAATGGAAATGCGCAAGATAATGGTGCGCCAGTCGATAATGGTGGCGTGCCGGACAATAGTATACCTGTTGATAACGAGACAAATAACACTACCGCGTCACCATCACCAGAAGCAAGCCCGTCGCCTCAACCAGTTGCGACTGCTAACGCTACTGCAAAAATTATTATCAATAAAGTGGCGCCAAGCTCTGTCGCACGTGCTACATCTACTTCAGTACCGACCGAGCTTCCTGTTACTGGTCTTAGCGGAGGAACGATAGCGAGCGGTATAGGTTTAGCTGGAGTCACTGCTGCGATGGCATACTACCTAAATTCGCGACGTGAACTACACCGTGTGATTTCAAGACGCTAGGATTACTCGAATATCCTTGGTATAATAACAGGGATTATGAGCACACTTTCATCGCTGCCGTATAAAGGCACACGTGATTATTACCCGGAAGACAAGCGGGTTCAGAACTACATATTTGCTACATGGCGTAAAGTCGTAGAGCGACACGGGTACCAGGAATACGGTGCGCCACTTATTGAACCGCTAGAAGTCTACACTGCTAAGTCAGGAGATGAGTTAGCCAATGAGCAGACGTATAGCTTTACCGACAGAGGCGATCGAGTTGTTGCAATCCGACCAGAAATGACACCAAGCATCAGCCGTATGGTTGCCGCTAGGCGGCAAGAAATGGCATATCCAGCTCGTTTGTATAGCATAGCTAATTTTATGCGTTATGAGCGTCCACAGCGTGGTCGTGACCGAGAATTTTGGCAGCTCAATGCTGATTTGTTTGGTGTTGAGGGTTCGCTTGCCGATGCTGAAATTATCGAACTGGCACACGAGATCATGCAAGAGTTTGGCGCTAAAGGCGACATGTATGTCATCCGGGTAAACAATCGTGACCTTATCGACCACATGATGTCTAGTTATCTTGGCCTTGATGCCGTTGGCTCGCAACTCATGATTAAATTATTTGATCGCAAGGAAAAGATCTCTAATGACGATTTTGCTCAGCAGGCAGCCGAAATTTTTGGCAACGAGCAAGTCGAGGAAGGTCTCGCAAAGTTACGGCAACTTGTTTCAGCTACGTCCATCGAAGACCTGCCGTCTGAATTGCACGAGACAGAATATGTCAAAGAGCTCGAAGACTTATTCGAACAGTTACAAAGTGCTGGCGTTAAGAATGTTAAATTCGACATCACACTTATGCGTGGACTAGATTATTACACCGGCATGGTGTTTGAGGTCTTTGATCTACATCCGGACAATAATCGTTCGTTGTTTGGTGGAGGCCGTTATGACGGTCTAGTTGGCTTGTTTGGTGCAGAACCTATACCGACTGTCGGCTTTGCTCCTGGTCTGACGACGACAGAACTATTCCTGAGGTCACATGAACTTCTTCCTGTACTTGCTCCGACAACTGAAATAAATATCCTTGTTGTAGACGATAGTATGTCTGCTGCGCTGGAAGCGGCTCGTAAATTGCGAGAAGAAGGCGTTAAGGTAGAAGTCGACATTAGTGGGCGTAAATTAGATAAGCAAATAAAGTCAGCGCTCAAAAAAGAAGTTCCTTACTTGATGTTTGTTGGATCTAACGAAGTCCGAGAAGGTATATATACGCTGAAAGATACTGCCACGACAACCGAAGAAAAAATGAGCTTAGAACGAATTATTGGCAAGGTGAAAGATCATAGGCGCAATGGCGTAGATAGTGACGAACTGCCAAATATTTAACAGACTTATACAGCCAAATTTCATATCATAATAATTGTCCAATGAGTTCCAATTCCAAAGGAGGTCTCAGGATGTGCTGAGGATAAATGCGACAAAAGTCGCAACTCTCGGTGTTCTCGGAGCCGTCCTGTTTACAGGTGGATCCATGGTTGCTGTTGCTACGGCGCCAGCAGCGAAGGCAGATTATTGTTCCAGTGGATGGGTGCCGACGACTACATGGTCGACATGCGACTATCCGATTGAACCTGATGGTAGTCACATACATTGCGACGCCGTGTTTGTATTTGGGTTCGGTGGTAGAAATTGCTATCGGGTATATCCGCCACCACCGTAGCAGAAGGTCGTCTGTTCTGAGAGCAGCTCCGCGTTTACTTTCACCTGGAAGTGGGCGCGGAGCATTTCGTTTGCAGCGACAGTGCTAGATATTTTACAGACCTGCATGACAGGACCGATTATCATAAAAATACCCAGAGGTACCATTCCAAAGGAGGTCCGAGGAAATGTATAAGAAGTTTGCGGTAAAAGCTGCAACTCTGGGTGTTCTTGGAGCAGGTTTGCTTCTTGGCGGTACCGTCGTCACGGGAGCGTCGGCTCCCGAGGCGCATGCTAACGGATGCTTCGGATGGAATGGAATTTTCATTCATGCGCAGTGGTGTGGTGGCGGTCCATGGGGCGGATACCCTGGAATTGGGTATCCGGGAGGATGTGGTGGTTTCGGTGGGTGCTATCCGAATGTCGGATATCCACCACCTCCATTATTTCCCCCGCCACCTCCGCCACCACCACCGCCACCTCCTATTTGGGGACCTCCGGGTCCCGGTCCGTGTGGGTGCTAGCCGTCCAAGAACACACTCCGTGTCCCCGCCGCACTTAAAGGCGGGGCACGGAGATTTTTTTGCGAATCATCGCCACCTCTGTTATAGTTATGTAAATATGAAGACCACCACAAAATACCTATCAGATACCAAAGTTATGATGACCATCACGCTCGATAAAAGCGAGTTAGATGATGCCGAAAAGGTTGCGTTACATAAGCTTTCAAAAAACGTTAAGGCCCCAGGTTTCCGTAAAGGTAAAGTTCCAATCGCCGTCGCTGCCAAATATGTAGATCCAAACACATTAGCAAACCAGACGGTTGACGACGCGCTTAGCAAAGCCGTGTCAGTCGCCTTTACTGAAGAAAAGATACAAGCACTTGATCGCCCTCAGGTAGAGGTTACGAAATTTGTTCCTGGTCAAGAACTTGAATTCACTGCAGAAGTAGATGTATTACCAAAGGTGAAACTTGGCAAGTATAAGAAAATGGGCGTCAAACGAGTCGTCAGTAAGGTTAAAGAATCAGAGATTGATGATGTCGTTGAACGAATGCGTAGCGGTCTTTCTGAACGTAAGGAAGTTAAGCGAGCAGCCAAGGACGGTGATGAAACCGTCATCGATTTCATCGGGAAGCGTGACGGCGTTGCATTTGACGGCGGTACGGCAAGTGACTACACATTAAAACTAGGCTCTAACCAATTTATACCTGGATTTGAAGAAGGTGTCGTCGGCCATAAAGCTGGCGAGGAATTTGATATATCTCTAAAGTTTCCGGAAGACTATCATGCCGACGCTCTTGCTGGTCAAGATGTCGTCTTTACAGTTACGCTCAAGACCGTAAATGACGTAGCGCTACCTGAAGTTAATGATGCATTTGCTGCCAAAGCCGGACCATTCAAAACAGTCAAGGAGCTTCGAGATGACATCGAACGTGAGCTTGCGAAGTCTCACGAGCGTGAAGCAGATGATAAGTTTAAGGATGAGTTGGTTGCTAAGCTCGCAGAAGTCAGTGACGCCCCTGTGCCTGAAATTCTGATTGAAGACCAAGCTCGCTCAATTGAACAAGATATGTCACAAAATCTCGCATACCAAGGTATGACCATCGAGAATTACCTCGAGAGCAAAAAGTTGTCTCACGAGGAATGGCTGAAGACAGAGGTCCGCGATGCAGCCGAACGCCGCGTAAAGGCCGGACTTGTATTAGCAGAGATGAGCAAGGTGGAAGAAATCACTGCGACGAGCGAAGAGCTCGCTGCAAAGGTGAATGAATACCAGCAAATGTATGGTAAGCAATCCGGACAGGACTTCACAAGCCCTGAGCTACAGCGCGATATTGCCAATCGACTCTTGACCGACAAGACAATTGACCGACTGGTCGAACTCAATAAATAGTAGAATTAGCACTCTATTGACGTGAGTGCTAATTTTGATTTATACTTAATACATGACAAAACCAACGAACTATTTAGTACCAACGGTTATTGAACAATCTTCAGAGGGCGAACGGGCGTTCGACATATATAGTCGATTGCTAAAAGAACGCATTATTTTTCTGGGTGAAGATGTGAATGAGCATACGGCAAATCTTGTTGTTGCCCAGTTATTGCATCTTGCCTATGAAGATCCAAAAAAGGACATCAAACTATACATCAACAGTCCTGGCGGTAGTGTGTATGACGGATTTGCTATTTACGACACCATGCAATACATCTCACCTGACGTTCAGACGATAGGAATTGGTGTACAGGCAAGTATGGGGGCATTTCTTCTCTCGAGCGGCACGAAAGGCAAGCGTATCGTTCTGCCAAATAGCCGATTGATGATTCACCAGCCTTCTAGTGGTACTCAGGGAAAGATTACCGATCAAGAGATTTCTCTTCGTGAGGGAATTTACCTGAAGCACAGGCTTAACGAAATTCTTGCGAAAAACACTGGTCAGAAGCTGGCGAAGGTAGAAAAAGACACCGACCGCGACTTTTGGATGAGCGCCGAAGAGGCCGTAAAATACGGCCTCGCCGATCAAGTCATAACAAAGGCTTAAATTCGTACTATATTTTATCCTGTAAAACTATTGACTATCTTGTTATAGGTGTTCATAATAACCTGCAAGAAGTAGAATAGCTTGGTATCCTTATGTCAATTTTTTGTGGCGAAAAAAATGACTACCAAGCCTAGTGGATCTTCGGGCCGGATCACTAAATTAACTAAATACATTGCGAGGATAAATGGCAAAGGCAACTCAGGGTAATGCCCGTGTGTTCTTTACTAAGGACGACACCGCGTTACCACTCCCAAACCTTATCGCTCATCAAAAAGACAGCTGGCGTGAATTCGTCGAGACTGGCTTGAGCGAAATATTTACTGAACTTAACCCGATCGAGGATTATACTGGTCAGAAGCTCGAATTGCGCTTCAAGCAGTATCATTTCCAAGATCCAAAACTAACAGAACTTCACGCCAAGGAAAACAACCTGACGTTTGATGCGCCACTACACGTCAATGTAGAGCTGACCAACAAGGTCACTGGTGAAGTTAAAGAGCAAGAGATCTACCTAGGTGACTACCCATGGATGACAGACCGCGGTACGTTTATCATCAACGGTACCGAGCGTGTTGTTGTTTCTCAGCTCATTCGTAGCGCAGGCGTATTCTTTACGGCTGATGTTGCAGCTGGCCGAAACTTCTACGGCGCAAAGCTTATCCCAGGCCGTGGTGCATGGCTTGAGTTTGAGACAGCTCCCGGTGGTGCAATCTACGTCAAGATTGATCGTCGTCGTAAGCTGCCTGTTACAACACTGTTACGTGCTCTTGGACACAGCAAAGTGTCTGAAATCAAGACAATGTTTAGCGATGTAGACAATGGCGACATGAAATACATCGAAGCGACTCTCGAAAAGGACCCGGCCCGTGGTGCTAACGAAGCGCTTATTGAGGTTTACCGTCGCTTGCGACCAGGTGACCTTGCAACCGTAGACAACGCCCGTACTATGATTGAGCGCATGTTCTTTGACTTTAAGCGCTTCGACTACAGCCGTGTCGGCCGCTATAAGATGAACCAACGCCTTGCCATCGACATGCCAAACACTACTGAAAGCCGCGTCTTCCAGATGTCGGACTTGATTGCGATCATTCGCGAGATCATCCGCCTAAACAACTCGCAAGAACTTCCAGATGACATCGACGCCCTTAACAATCGTCGTGTCAAATTGGTTGGTGAGCTGGTTGCCCGCCAGTTCCGCGTCGGTATGCTTCGTATGCAACGAAACGCTATGGACCGTATGTCTATGAGCGACATCGAAACAGTTACACCTGGTCAGTTGATCAACGCCCGCCCAGTCGTTGCCGCCGTACGTGAGTTCTTTGCAAGTTCACAGCTAAGCCAGCTGATGGACGAGACGAACCCGCTTGCAGAGCTAAGCCACAAGCGCCGCCTATCTTCGATGGGTCCTGGCGGTTTGAGCCGTGAACGTGCTGGATTCGACGTTCGCGACGCGCACCCAACTCATTACGGACGCCTTTGTTCTGTTGAAACACCTGAAGGCGCAAACATTGGTCTCGTGCTCAACCTTTCTACCTACGCACGTATCAACGAATACGGTTTCATCGAAACCCCTTACCTAAAAGTCGTTAAGGGTAAAGTGACTGACGAAGTAGTTTATCTTGATTCAAGTCAGGAAGCTACAGAAGTCATCGCTGATGCTGGTGCTGCACTCGACAAAGACGGTAAATTCGTCGACGAACGTGTTAGCGCCCGAAATGGCCTCTTGCCAGAGCAAGTTGACGCTTCAGAAGTGACTTTCATGGACGCCGCACACAAGCAGATTCTTGGTTCAACCGCATCACTCGTGCCATTCATCGAGAAAAACCGTGTCGACCGTTCTTTGACCGGCTCAAACATGCAGAAGCAGGCTGTACCACTTCTTAATCCTGAATCTCCAATTGTTGGAACGGGTATTGAGGCAGAAATCGCAAAGAATACGAGTCAACTAGTTGTTGCCGAAGGCGCGGGCGAAGTTGTTCGTGCAGATGGCGACGAAGTTCACGTTAAATACGCTGATGGAGTTAAGAAATACGAGCTGATCCACTTTGCCAAGAGCAACGACGATCGTTCGATTAACCAAAAAGTTCGCGTTACACGTGGCGACAAGGTTACTAAGGGTACAACATTGATCGAAGGTGCATCAATCGCCGATGGCGAACTTGCACTTGGCCGTGACATGCTTGTTGCCTTTATGCCTTGGGGTGGATACAACATGGACGACGCCATCGTCCTTAGCGATCGCCTTGTCAAAGACGATGGACTAACCAGTATTAACATCAAGGATTACAACGTTGAAGTACGCGAAACTAAGCTTGGTGCTGAAATCGTTACTCGCGACATCCCGAATGTTAGTGAAGAATCTCTACGTCACCTTGACGAAAACGGTATCGTACAAATCGGCTCAGAAGTTAAGGCTGGTGACGTGCTTGTCGGTAAGATTACTCCAAAAGGCGAGCAAGAGCTCAGCTCTGAAGAGCGTCTGCTCCGAGCTATCTTCGGTGAAAAAGCCAAAGACGTTCGCGATACCTCACAGCGCATGAACAATGCCGGTGGCGGTAAGGTTGTCGGTGTGAAGATCTTTAGTCGTGAGAACGGCCATGAGCTAAAAGCCGGCGTATTGATGCAAATTCAAATCTTTGTAGCTCAGCTTCGCAAGATTAGCGTAGGTGACAAGTTAGCTGGTCGTCACGGTAACAAGGGTGTTGTAGCGCGTATTCTACCTATCGAAGACATGCCGTTCATGGAAGATGGCACACCTGTTGACGTCGTTTTGAACCCGCTTGGTGTCCCGAGCCGTATGAACATCGGTCAGTTGTTTGAGACTCACCTAGGTATGGCGGCTCGCGCACTTGGTTATAAAGTTGCAACTCCTCCATTTAACGGAGTACCTAACGACGTAATCAGTGACGAACTTGAAAAAGCTGGTTTTGCCCGTGACGGTAAGAGTCAATTATTTGACGGCCGCACAGGTGAGGCGTTTGAGGAACGAACTACTGTTGGTGTGATGCATATCATTAAGCTACACCACATGGTTAGCGACAAGATTCACGCTCGTTCAACCGGTCCATACACTATGGTCACTCAGCAACCTCTCGGTGGTAAAGCGCAAAACGGTGGTCAGCGCTTCGGAGAGATGGAGGTTTGGGCACTTGAAGCTTATGGCGCAGCCACTACACTACAAGAAATGCTTACAATTAAATCTGACGATGTCTACGGACGTGCAAAGGCGTATGAGTCAATCATTAAGAACGAACCGATTGTCGGTCCAAAGCTTCCAGAAAGCTTTAACGTCCTCGTGAAAGAGCTGCAAGGTCTTGGTTTACGCGTTGACTTGCTGGACGAGATTGAAAGCGGTGAAGGTATCGTAATCGATGCAGAGGAAGTCATCGCAGAAGGTGGCCCAGAGGACAAGACTGTTCCTGTGGCACTCAGCGCATCGGATGACGGAGAAGAAACTGTTTTGGATGAAGCAGATGATGTAGATCTTGAAGAAGATGGCATGAGCATCCAGGACTTAGATGAAGTAGAAGAAATCAAGGAGGAGGTATAGTCATGTCACGAATAGTCCCAGGCACCGGAATCGCTGACTTTGACGCTGTGCGCCTCGCAGTTGCCAGCCCCGAGGATATCCAGAAATGGAGCCACGGTGAAGTTACAAAGCCGGAAACAATTAACTATCGTACCCAAAAACCTGAACGAGATGGCTTGTTTTGTGAGCGCATTTTCGGACCAGTTAAGGATATCAACCCGCACGACAACAAGCTAAAGGGCGTACGCTCTCGTGAAGCAGCTGTCGACAAAAACGGCGAATTGGTTACTAAATCAATCGTACGTCGTGAACGCATGGGACACATCACCCTAGCTGCGCCGGTCGCACACATTTGGTTTATGCGCGGCACTCCGAGTGCAATGAGCCTATTGCTCGGCACGACAGTCCGCAACTTGGAACGAGTCGCATATTTTGCAAGCTACGTTATTTTGAACGTCGAAACAGAGAAGCGAGACAAGATTCTTGCTGATCTTGAAGCCGAAACTGAAGCTGCACAAGCAGCCATAAAGATTCGCTACGAAAAAGAAGCTGAAGCTGAAAACGTAGACGTCAAGGAACTTGCAACAAGGCAGTCACGCGAAATTGAAGAGCTTAATGAAAACTACAATATCAAAAAAGCTCAACTCGATAGCCTCGTAAAGGGTGCTTTGATGAATGAGACTGATTACCGCAACCTACCAGAAGAATACGAAGAACTCGTTACCGTTGGTATGGGTGGTACGGCTCTAAAAGCGTTGCTAGACGAAATTGACTTGCCAAAACTCATTGCACAACTAACTGAAGAAGTTGCTGGTGCAAAGGGTCAACGAGAAAAGAAGCTGCTCAAACGTCTTAAGGTACTTGAAGGTATGTATGCCGCAGGCATCAAACCAAGCAGCCTTACTTTGACCATTTTGCCAGTTATCCCACCAGACCTTCGTCCGATGGTTCAACTTACTGGTGGTCGTTTCGCAACGAGCGACTTGAACGATCTATATCGCCGAGTCATCAACCGTAACAACCGTCTAAAGAAGCTAATCGACCTCAACGCGCCGGAAGTTATCCGCCGCAACGAAATGCGTATGCTGCAGGAAGCAGTTGACTCACTGATAGACAACAGCGCCGCTCGTGGCGGTCGTGCTGTAAACGCAACTGGTGGTCGCCGCCGCCTAAAGAGTATCAGCGACATGCTAAAGGGTAAGCAAGGACGCTTCCGCCAGAACCTTCTTGGTAAACGCGTCGACTACTCAGGCCGTTCGGTTATTGTCGTCGGACCAAAGCTCAAAATTAGTGAATGCGGTATACCAAAGCAGATGGCACTCGAATTGTTCAAGCCATTTGTCATTAGCTGGTTGATCCGTGGCGAACACGCTCATAACATCAGAAGCGCAACTCGTCTTATCGAAGCAGGTGATGCACTCGTTTGGGACGCATTAGATGCCGTTATCGAGGGCAAATACGTCCTCCTGAACCGTGCACCTTCATTGCACCGTCTATCAATTCAGGCATTCCAGCCGAAATTGGTCGAAGGCAAGGCTATCCAGCTACACCCACTTGTTGCCAACGGCTTTAACGCCGACTACGACGGTGACCAGATGGCCGTACACTTGCCACTGAGCAAGGACGCACAGCGTGAAGCTCGTGAGCTCATGTCTGCAACGAATAACTTGCTGAAACCAGCCGACGGTGCGCCAGTGCTTAACATCGGACAGGACGTGGTTCTTGGTAACTACTACCTGACATACGAAAAGCCTAGTGCGCAGACAGATAAGGTACGAGCATTTAGTTCGGTCTACGAAGCTGAAATGGCTTACGACGCCGGCGTCATCCAGCTACAGACACCAATTCGTCTCCATGCTAAGGGTGAGATCCGCAATACGACACTCGGCCGAGTATTCTTTAACGAAATCCTACCTGCCGACTATCCGTACGACAACAACGTCCAGAGTAAGAAGCAACTCAAGAAGGTTCTTGCTAAGATCTTTGATCGCTACGGCGCTGAAGAAACTGCAAAGACAGCAGACCGCATGAAGGGTCTTGCGTTCCGCTTTGCGACTATCGCTGCCGTATCGACTGGTAAGGACGATTACATTAACTTTGATCAGATCGACGGGTTCGTTAAGGAAGGTGACGAGCGAAGTGCTCAGATCTCCGACCAGTTCGACCAAGGTTTGATTACTGACGATGAGCGCTACAACCTTACGGTGGCTGCATGGCGTAACGTTGACCGTAAGGTTACTGAATTCCTGCAAGACCAGCTTAAGAACATGGATACCAGTATCTCCGTCATGGTTAACTCTGGTGCTCGTGGTGATATTTCAAACGTCAAGCTTGCAAGCGCCATGATTGGTATCATGGTCGACGCAACGAACCGTGAAATTGAGCTGCCTATCCGTTCAAGCTATAAAGCCGGTCTGTCATCACTGGAAGCCTTCGTGGCAACCCGTGGTGCGCGTAAGGGTCTTATCGACACCGCGCTTAAGACGGCCGACTCAGGTTACCTGACTAGGCGTTTGGTCGACGTGAGCCAAGACGTATTCACTGTCGATGATGACGGTGATGAAGACGAAGGCTTTACGATCTATCGCTCAGAGACTGAGGACACGATGATTGAATTCGCCAACCGCTTGAAGGGTCGCTACACAGCCAAAGAGGTTGCAGGCCATATTGCTGCCGGTGAGCTCATCACACGTGAAATCGCCGACGCTATTGAGGCAGACGAAAAGGTAGAAAGTGTCAGCATCAAGTCTGTACTGTCGACCAAAAACCTGCATGGTATTCCACGCAAGAGCTACGGTATAGATATGGCTTCTGGCGAATTAGTTGCCGAAGCACAGCCTGTAGGTGTTATCGCCGCGCAGTCTGTCGGTGAGCCAGGTACTCAGCTTACGCTGCGAACCTTCCACGCCGGTGGTGTTGCGGGTGGAGACATCACCCAGGGTCTTCCACGTGTTGAAGAGCTGTTCGAAGCTCGTACACCAAAGGGCCAGGCTTATGTAACTGAAGTTACGGGTTCGGTTGATGTATGGGAAGATGGCAAAAAGTACATCGTTCAAGTCACACCTGACAAGGGACATGTCGAAAAAATACCTCTCGAAGACCGAAAAGCCGCAGTCAAAGACGATAGCTACGTTAAGGCTGGCGACGTACTAGCAAATGGCGACAAAGGAACTAAACCACTTGTTGCACCATTTGACGGTTACGTAGAAGTCAAAAAGACGAGTATCGTACTATCGGCAAATGCTACTGCACCTGTCCGCTACGAAATTCCAGGCAACACACAGTTAGTTGTGAAGGCTAGCGATCACGTAGTAGCAGGCGATCGTCTAACAATCGGCTCACTCAATCTGCACGATTTGATGCGCTTGAAGGGCGAAGAAGCTACTCAGCGCTACATAATCAACGAAGTGCTGCGCATCTACGCCGCACAGGGTCAAGACGTTGCTGACAAGCACCTCGAGATCATCGTGCGTCAGATGTTTAGCCGTGTACAGATTGAAGATCCAGTCGAAAGCGAATTCGTCACAGGCGATATCGTTTCAAAGGCAGCGGTTGTTGAAGCAAACAAAAATCTTTCCCTGCAAGGTAAAGACACTGTTAAATACACACAGCTACTCCTCGGTATCACAAAGGTTTCCATCTGGAGCGACAGCTGGCTATCAGCCGCTTCCTTCCAGGACACGACCCGCGTGCTTATCAACGCAGCCACCAGCGGCCGCGCTGATCACCTCCACGGTTTGAAGGAAAACGTCATTATCGGCCGAAAGATTCCGGTCGGTACGGGCGCTGCCTCATACTAAGCTACGTCTGAGGCTGCTCACGACATAGTAGAGGAAATCGCAGAAGACCTCGATCTCAACGATTAGTAGGGTACGATACAATGAAAACCCCCGCCAGTGTTGTGCGGGGGTTTTCTTGTAGAACTAAATACGCGCGCTAAAGTGTCGAATTAACTTTGCGAACGTTATCATAGCACTTAATTCCAGCAAAAGCCTTTTTAAGGACACTTGTGTCATAAGAAGAACAGAACGGAACACCTTGTGTAACTGTAAAGATTGTCCAGTCCTTGCCTGGTTCCATGTAGTACAAGCCCTGGAAGCTTCCGCTAAATTCATTTTTGTTTTCCTGATAGACAATTGCATACTGGTACCCGTCGGCGCCCTTAGCAAGAGTAGGCACGCCAAGCACTACATTGTTGACTGATTTTTTAGTACCGGCCACGTAGGCGTCATAAAAGGGCTGAAGGGCATTTGCCGCATCCGTGTAGCTACTCTTGTCTGCACACCCTATGCCGACAACGTAGTTCTTGACAGTGGTTTGTGTTGCGTCAGCATCAAAAATTGCACAACGAATCTGATTAGACTCGTAAATTCCGTACCAATCGTAAGTGACAATGTCTTTATTGTCCGATATAGGCCCAGTCTGGTCTCTAGACGAAGTTACAAATGTGAAGTTATTTTTATTAAAGAAACTCTCCAGCGCTTGATAATTTCTCTTTGCCGTTTCCGAGTCACTTATATAACCCGCACCAGCTCCACTTGCGGGAAAGGCTTTAAATTTTTTCCCAGAAGGCTGAAGGGTAGGTAAACCGTACGCCCAAAAGCCCGTTGATGTCCTGCCACCCATTCCATCTGCAATTGTAATATCTTGATTTTTACCTTTAAGATTAATTCTCGCCTGATCAACAAGATTTTGAGCAGAAGGAAACTGAGTTGCTGACTTTTTTGAGTCAGATGAATTCTTAACTGTATTAAGTATTCCGTACATGGAATATGCAGATATCATTAAAGCAACTAAAACGATGCCTGCAAAAAACAACCAATGACGCCATTTATTTTCCAATCCATCATGGCCAGTTGGCTGACTACCGGTCGCAGACTGCTTTAATTTGTCATCCATTGCTTGAAGTGCCTCGTTATGTTTGTACTCATAGTTAAAATTACTATGCTTAAGGTTTTAGCGCAACTATCTACGGTGTTTGCAAATCCATTTCGCTTATGTACAATATGCACATAGGGTGAAGAGGCGAGAACTCATTTAGGAGGTGATACCGCGTGGGATATAAAAATAGTAAGTCTAGTGCGATTAATGGTTGGATTCGTGGCTTCGTTACATACATAATGGTCGTCAGTACGTTAGCTACTCCGATATCGACTTTCTTGAGTAGCAGTGCGGCTGCAGCAAATTCGGACGTTTTACAGGTCTCGACAGGACAAACAACTGCCTGTGCGGTTGTTGATTTCAAAGCATATTGCTGGGGAGATAATACATATGGTCAGCTCGGCACTGGTAGGGCATATAGCAGCAACATGCAGACAAAACCCGTTGCGGTAGCTGTAAACAAAAATGCCGTGTCAGTCGGATCAAGCGTATGCTCTTTCAACTTGCTGGGCGCCTGTCTTGCTTCACAGGGCACATCATCGATACCCGCTAGTCCATTAGCCGGTCTCGAGGTAGATAAAGTTAGCGTTGGAAAAACGCATGTATGCGCCTTGGCCGAAGGCAAAGTATTTTGCTGGGGTGACAATAGCCACGGTCAGCTTGGTAATAGGTCTAACACGAGTTCATCAATACCGGTTGCTGTCGATACAAGCGCAACAGACTATACGCCTCCTGTCGTCAAAAAAACGTGTGGCGTATGGCCTTTTCAGTATAGTTGCGACGAGATACGGCCAACACAGCCAAGAAGTAATCTGAGCGGCAAAATCGTCGTAGATATAGCGGCCGGTGATTATTTCACGTGCGCGTTGACGAACGACGGCAAGGTGTCTTGTTGGGGTTATGGAGCCGATGGTCGCCTAGGCCTGAATGGCGACACAACAACTCCGACTGCACCTGTAAGTTCAGGTAGCCCTACAATAAAGCCGTCCACCCCAACTCCCATTCCTACTCCAACTCCAACTCCAACGCCAATCTCCACCCGGACTCCTACTCCAACCCCAGTACCTTCTAGTCGTGTAGGCGGCAATTCAAACACCAATACTAGTAATCGTACGCCCCAATCTACTCCTAGGCCAACTCCAAGGCCGTCTAGTAGTCCCGCCAAAGTAACGACAAGCAATGTCGAGGCAGAGATTATGAGTCTATATCAAGAAGGCGGAAGTTCGGTAGTTAGTGACAGCGCTGCATCTGGCGGTAAAGCTGTACGCATGACTTCAAACTCCACTAGTTCTACTGCTGCTCAAACCGGTACTTTAGAAAAAGTAAGCGTACGTGCGCGCGGGGATCAATGTCTTGGCGCACCGAATGTGCAGGTCAAGGTTGACGGCAAGGTTATCGGAACGCAATCTGTTTCTGCGACGAGTTGGAAGGATTATAGTTTTCCTGTAACACTCAGCTCGGGTAACCACAGGTTGGATGTAAGTTTTACAAATCAATTCAGTTTAAATCTATTGTTCTGGAAAGTCTGCACCAGAGCTCTCTATCTAGACAAAGCGTCATTCACTTCTTCTTCCACGGCCGCATCCGTAGAGCATAGTGACAGCAATAAATATGCACTTTCCGGAGCAAACCTTACGAATAATCAACTAGCGCAGACTACTGAAGCGTCGAATGCTCCCGTCGTTCGTCTAGCAAAAGCTTCGTCGAGCCGCTCAAGCACGAGCACTCCTACTCCGACACCGCCCGTGAATTCAAACAGTAGGACAAGTTCGGGGAGTAATGGCCGCTCGAGTACTACTGGAAATACCACTACCGATACGGCGGTTAAACCAGTAAGTTACAACGATTACAGTTACCCTAAGGCAGTTTTTGCGACGTCTGGATCCGCCCTCGCAGGTAAGTGGGGCTTGCAGCTTGCTAGGGTTTCAGGCGGTACTATGTGCGTTTTGGCCGTACAAAGTACGACACAGCCTGATACGGCCGTCGGCAATCCGTACTGCTGGGGGCGAGGTATCAGCGAAAGCGGCATTCCTGAGCCAAGTGTTAATACTGTAGCATGTAGTAAAACCTCGCCGACAACTATGCCGAGCAACTCGTCTAACACGACGTATCTTAGCACTTCAAGGCCAGTCGAGATTTCTGATTCGCAGCTGTTTTCAGCACTCGACAGCAGCGGATACGTGACCGGTCTCAGCAAAAGTGGAAAACCGTATTATTGGGGTATGTACGGATATCGCGCTGTTGAATCATACGGTTCGAAGAAAACCTGTCACTTTAATTCATGCGTGAGCTACACGACTAACGCCATACTAGCGTCCTATAGCACCAACGGTACACGAACTGTAAGTACTGGTAGCGGGTCAGTTACGCCTCACTATCAAGGAACGGCTAGTCCGGGCACGGTAGCTGGCGGCAATACCTCGGGCGGCCATATAGGCGGCGGTAACAATAACGGAGGGAGCGCTCAGTGTATTTCAGTCACGCATGTCGGCTATACAAAAACGATTGACTATGTGCCTGTAGGCACCATGTCTCCTACTGTGCCGGCTATGAATTTCCTTACGCAAAGCACCTTAAGCTACACGTCCGGGAATGTACGCGACGGCCTATTCTGCGCAACAAATGACACAGCGACATACTGCGATGCAAATGGATCAAGTATGAATGAGGGTCAAACTGGGAGTAGCTACACGCAAAGTTGTACGACAACAACTACTCTCCTTGTCTTTAAAAATACCACCTGCAAACCGTCGCCAACCGGGCCACAAAAGGTGTACGCAGCTGGCTGGTTGTCTGATAAGCACGTGCAGATGCTCGACACTGGCACAAGCGGCTACACCTGTGCAATCGCAGATGGTTCGCTAGGGTGCTGGGGTGTAAACACAGTAGGACAGCTAGGCTCAGGCGATACAAAGAACAAAAACGTACCAACTGAAGTTACGTTTTAAACGGCGCATAAAATGAAAAGTCCCCGCCTGAGTGCGGGGACAATTTTTTGATCTGTTGTTATGCTGAAACTATAGATTGTTTCTTAGTGGTTGAATCGTAGCACGGCTGGCCATTAAATGCCTTCTTCATAGTATCTGTAGTGAGCCAGTCACAATATAGTCCGTCTTGGGACGATCGAACATATGTCCAATCTCTGCCGGCCTCTTGGTAGAAGAAGCCTTCCGAGCTGTCAAACGGCGATCCGACAGTGCTGATTCCTAGGCTGGCGTTCATGTAGCCATCCATCCCGTCATTAGTCGCGAGAGGCGCTTTCAGATACGTTGCAGGGCCGCCTGCAGGCTTCACGCTAGCGACGTAGGCATCGTAAAAGGGCTGCAACACCGTAGAAGCTGCCTCGTAACTTGAAAGGTCGGCACACGATATGCTTGCCATATCAGCATCATCTGCCGTAGATTTTGTCGAATGCGTATATTTTATCTGGCATAAAACTTTCGTCGAGAGATACACCAATTCTTGATCCGGTTCAGTAATGAGTGCTGCGTATGGCTCATCCTTCATTTGCGAAAAGCCTTCGTCCTCTAGATAACTTTGTAATGCCGAAAAATCAGACTTTGCAACACTGGCTAAGCCCAGAGTACCTGTGCCGTATACGTTTAATGGATCATTTGCGAACTTTTTACCGTCAATTTGATAGGGGTAAGCGCCGTAAACATTGACGCCTCCGTCAGTTTCGCCGCTCGTTTTATCAGACTTTACGATTGGTGCAATCTTTCCTTGCAGTTTGAGGTCTTTCACTGAAGATACAATGTTCTCGGCACTTATAGATGGAGTGGGTGAAGGACTAGAAGTTGCGACCGTCTGTACTTTGGCCTCGTCCTTTGGCTTATTTAAAATGCCAGCGTAGTAGTAAACGCCATCAGCAATGACAAATAAAGCCAAAACTAGCAACGCCCAAAGCCATGGAGTCTTTTTATTTTTCGGTTCGACGATTGGCAGCTGAATAGGCCTTATGGGTTCGGTAGTTTCCGACTGCTCTGACTCTATACTGACGCTGTCCTCTACCGATGAAGACGACTCCGTTTCGGCAGTCTGAGCATCCCTTTGATTAGTGACTGGTTCTATCCCTGTGTTTTCTGGTGTATTGTCCAGTGATTCCTCGGGCTTATTTTCCATATTTTTCCTGTATTTTTTGTTTTTTAGCGTTTACATACAGTATATCGCTCTTATGCTCTATAGGCAAGCATCCAGACTGGACAGAATGGTAATTTTTTGCTAATATAACAGGTGAGTTTCATCCTGCTCGACAGGATACGGTACGGGATGCTGACCCGCACCGCTACATTTTTAGAAAACTAAGGAGTATTTTTATACATGCCTACCATTAATCAATTGGTGCGAAAGCCTCGCAAGACCGCCGGAAAGAAGACTAAATCACCGGCTCTTGGACGCATTCATAACGCCCTCAAAGTGCGTTACTACAACCAAGACTCACCGCTTAAGCGCGGCGTCTGTGTCAAAGTGACCACTAAAACACCAAAGAAGCCAAACTCGGCTCTTCGTAAGGTCGCACGTGTGCGCCTAACGAATGGTCACGAAGTCTGGGCATACATTGGTGGTGAAGGCCACAACCTACAGGAGCACGCTGTAGTTCTCGTACGTGGTGGACGCGTGCCAGACCTTCCAGGTGTTCGTTACCACATCGTTCGCGGTGCACTCGACCTTCAGGGTGTTCAAAAGCGCAAAAAAGGCCGTAGTAAGTACGGTGCTAAGAAGGAGGACAAGTAGAAATGCCTCGTAAAGTCACCAAGAAGCTCCAGCGTGAGCTCAAACCTGACCGCAAATACCAGTCAATCCTTGTGCAGCGACTTATCAACAAGTCTATGCTAGATGGCAAGAAACTCGTTGCTGAACGTGCTGTTTACAGCGCACTAGAGCAGGCTGCCAAGAAATTGAACAGTGAAGAGCCACTGGAAGTATTTGAAAAAGCACTTAAAAACGTCAGCCCGAATTTCGAGGTTAAATCTCGTCGTGTCGGCGGTGCCAACTACCAGATTCCATTCGCCATCCAAGGTCATCGTCAACTACACTTCGCTTTCAGCTGGTTGGTTCAATCAGCTCGCAAGCGCAGTGGCATGCCATACGAAAAGCGCCTAGCCGCTGAAATCGTTGATGCATACAACGAAGCCGGTGCTGCCTTCAAAAAGAAGGAAGACACTCACAAAATGGCAGAAGCAAACCGCGCGTTTGCACACTTTGCCCGCGGATAATTATGTCCGCAACTTCAAAAATCTCCGCCTACACGTGCGGAGATTTTTGTATGAAATCATTTCTTACTCTTTACCGAAATCTTCTTTGGCTCGGGTAGGGGCGTGAGCGGTACTTTTACTTTTAGCACGCCATTTTCCAGCTGGGCGTCGATTTTATCGGCGTCGGCTCGCTGGGGTAGCTGGATGCGCCTATAAAAGGTACTACTGCTTTCGTGCACGACGTATTTTCGCCCTTTATGCTCTTCTTTTTCGTGGCGTTGTGCCGACACTACAAGCGCGCCGTTGTCGACCTGGACAGTCACGTCGTCTTGCTCAAAATGAGGCAAGTGCGCCTCTACGATCAAATCATTGCCGTCTGTATATACGTCGGTGGTCGGTAAATTTACACCGCTAAGCGGACTCAACCAATCATTGCTAAAAAATTGTCGCTGCAACGCTTCCATGTCGGCGAACGGATCGTATTTTTGTATATTTGCCATGTATAACCTCCTTTGTGCCCACGTACTCCGTGGGATAAACATACTCTTATACATATATATTATAGAGAGGCAGAGGGAGTGAAACTGAGGATAATCATACAGAAACGACCGGCAGCGACTCTACCGGTACGTCAAGGATTTGGGCGAGCTTGTCGATTTTTTGAAACTTGCAATATTTGATGGCTGAGCCGTCTGCGCGGTAAATGCGGTAGTAATGATCGTAGTGAATCGTTTCATCCTTGAAGTTTTTGGCTTTCGTCGGTTCGTCAATGCGGCGTATGAACCAGCCATCTGGTTCGTCCGAAAGAATTCTTTTTATCTTTGCGTAATGGTTAAATGCCATGACTCAGCGTAGTATTGTCACCTGCAAAAGTGCAATGAAGACAGCTAGCACAGTAATGCCATACACCTGCAGGGCAGCTGTTCCGTCTGATGGTGGTAAATGCCCGGCACGAATACTTTTATCTGTAATCCGATAACGACCGTAGCCAACGACTGCAACCAAAATGCCAAGAAATAAGACTAGAATTCCAGGAAGCGGTGTATTCTGATGAAATGCCGTTAATGCGATGCCGCCTGCTTCGATAGTGAGGCCTGTGCGCACCCAGGCAAGTAGCGTGCGTTCGTTCGCCAATAAAAAGCGTACGTCGACGTCTAGCTCTTCTTTTTTGCTTATTTTATTCATAAATTCAGTGTACCACGAAACTTTTACAGGTATGGTTCGCCGTCTTTGGGGCTTATGCCGAATTCTTCTGGCTTGATGTTCCGCCTGTCGTATACGATTCCCGATGTGCGTCTCGACGAAGACACTTCGATTTTCGTGTATGCATGTTGCCATGGTGTATCACCACTGGCCTCGAGTTCTACAATTTCGGTAGCTTTGCTTATAAGAGATGTCAGCGAATTTCGTAGAATATCTTCTTGCTTTGCATTCGTGGATTCGCGAGTGTGGACAAATTCCGAGCGTTGGTTGCGCACTAATGGCCAGGTTGTTACAACTGGCATATGGATATACCTAAGCCGTCCACCGAAAGACAAATCTAGTTGCAACGGCATGTCCTCGTGCTCTAAGTGAAAACTGAGAAACAGGCCATTTTTGAAGAGTGCAGCCCGTACCAGCCCTAACTCCGTCTTATTAAGCGTCGAGAGCTTGTGTATATTATAGTTATCCATTAGGCCGTTCGTTTTTTGTAAAGACGAGTCAGGGCCTGCGGCGAGCTCATGCACGCGATCAATCATTTCTCTGCGCTGAGTTCTCTCGATACTCTCGCGCTCAATGCTCCACTTACGGTTCGTGCTGTTCTCATGCTCCGACATAGCGCTCCTTTGTTCAGATTAGTACCATTGTATAACAAACAAATGGTAATCTGATAAACTTATAGATATGGCAACATTTAGTTTTGATATAGTTTCGGAATACGACAAAGCCGAAATGAACAACGTATACCAGCAGGTAGAGCGAGAAATCGCAAATCGCTACGACTTCAAGGGTTCACCAGCCAGTATTGAATGGCTGGCTGACAAAAAAGGCTTCAAAGTTATAGGAAGCAATAAATGGCAAGTTGATGCTGTCATCGACATTGTTCGAAAGAAGCTATCTGCGCGCGACATCAGCAGTAAGGTTCTTGACCTCAGTAAGAACGTAAATGAAAGCAACCTCAAGGCGACTAAAGAAGTGCCCTTTGTCGAAGGATTAGACCAAGACAAAGCCAAGAAAGTCTCTGCGCTTATACGTGAGAAATTTCCAAAGGTTAAACCGCAGATTCAAGGCGAAGCCGTACGAGTAACGAGCGGCAGCAAAGACGACTTGCAGGCTGTGATGACAGCTGTCCGCGCAGCTGATTTTGACTTCGTGACAAGCTTTACGAACTATCGTTAAATAAACATGTCTATAACAAAGGCGAGACCGATTACACCGATGATCCATCCGCCGATGATGTCGCTCACGTAGTGAGCCCCTAGGTAAACGCGCGAGACGCCAATCATAAAGCACACGACAAGCGCTACCGCCCACGCGGCGATAGTAAGCTCTGGCCACCTGTTGCCTATGATGAGCGCCGCCATAATGAAGCTGACTAACGAACCTGCGGCATGGCCACTTGGAAAACTAAATGTTTTGATAAACATATTTTTTGAGTAGTCGGTTATTGGTCGTCGCCTGCGTAAAACGAGCTTGAGTAAACTGCCGAAGGCTATCGTGACGAAGGCGATGATACCAGCAGTCTCATAGAGCGGCTTGTCTAAAGCAAAGCCGTACCCGAACGCGATAGCTGCGACACCAACAGTGACCGGCGGTTCGCCAATCCAGCTAAATAAGTGCATGACGGGGTGCATCCACGATGGCAAATCTGTAATCCAGTGACCTACAACTCTGTCAAACGCGTGGATGGCTCGTCTCATGCTTTGCGAAAGACCCTTGCGGTGGACTTATTGACAGGAACTTTCGCTAGTGGCAACACGCGCCATACTAGCACAAGGGCGAGTAACACAGCGAAACCACACATGATCGATGGAATTGCGGCCAGTGTGGATGGATCAACGATATTCGCGAACGTTGTTGGTACGATGAAAGCCGAGTAGCCGGCCGATGTCCATGTGAGAGCAGCTGCTGATTTTTTATTTCGTTTTGCCAATATTGCGGCAAGAAATACAGTCACCAGTAGCCAGCCATAGTAATATACGGCATACCACAGCGCACCGAAGCCATGAACGTCAAAAATAGCATAATTTGGAGCGCACTCTCGACTGACTACGGTGTCGACACCTATAACAAAGTACGCCACGTATGCCGCAGCCGTACCGTATGCCAACCACACAAGTGATCGCATAGACTTATTAGCCTTGCCGAGAGTAGTGACTAAATGCAGTCCTAGTGCCGGTAGCACGGTGATTGCGACATATCCTGTTCGCACCCATTCAACATGCCCCAGACCCAATCCGCCGCATATCATATATTCTGCGAGCTGAAATACTCCGAGCCCAACTAATATTGACGTGACAAGACGCGACACAGTCGTCATTTTATAGCGCCATAACGTGTAAAACGCTAGAGAAAATTCAATGAGAAGCGTCGCCAGCATGACCGGAGGAGAGAAACACCATAGTTTGTTGTTATATTTCTTATACATATATTAAGTATACGGCATGCTAGGCGATTATATTGCATTAAAACGAAGCATCCTGTATAGATGACGTATGAGCCTTTCAGGGGAGCACATTGGAGAACCGGGCAACAATAAGCCTGATGATGAATGGTCTATTGATGACGAATGGGCTGTTTTTAATGCGCAGCAAATCGAACAAGACGAACTAAATGCCCGTACCAAGGTTAAAGCGGACGAGATTATGGATGGCCTTTATCAACGCTTTGATGAATACAATATGCCGCGAGTTATCGACTTTGATGAAGATCGCGAGACTGAACTGTTTCTAGAATACGTGCGCTCACGCCAAGACGCGAAAATTGAGGAGCTGCGATGGTCGCCCGAAGGTCTCGACGACGACGCTTTATGTGAAGCCTCACTCGCAATACTTAAAGACTACTACGAAGAACGAGAATATCAGACGAAACTATTCAATTACGCGACGATGCTCATATATGTCACAACGAACCCTGAAGAATTTAGTGACGAAGATTTAGACGTCGATGAAATGAAGATGAAGCTACTGGCGACGTTTCAAGTTCACTATAAACTCAGCCCTGAATGGATACGTTTCTTCGATGACGTGACACCGGGAGAAAAACGAAGATACCAGTACCCGTTATTTAACGACTACATCGAAGAAGCTTTGGATACCTTGTCGCAATTCGAGTACGAACGTTCGCGGAGATGGATGATTATAGAGATAGCAAAGGAAATACTTGGCGTAAACGAAGATGAAGACGACTTGTCTGATGTTTTAACGAATGTTTCACACCTTATAGAAATGCAATTTATCGCCAACACAACCGTAAACTCAGACTCTGACAGAGCGAACAGAAATGCGGATTTATGGGAATACGGCCGAGAAGTTGGGCTAGACAACGAGTCGCTCCGGTCGATCATCTCATTTTTCGAACAGACTTATCAGATTGAGAACTAGCATATACCCTCGAAATCTGCTAAAATACCCCTAGAGCGCTATTTTTTATGATTTAAAATAGCAAATAATACGTAACAACAGAGGAATAATCGTTATCATGGCAGCAAAAAACGTCCCTTTAGAGGACTTTCGTAACATCGGTATCATTGCACACATCGACGCCGGCAAGACTACTACAACCGAAGGTATTTTGTACCGAACCGGACTAAGCCACAAGATTGGTGCTGTTCACGAAGGTGAAACAACAACCGACTGGATGGCACAAGAACGTGAACGCGGTATCACGATTACATCTGCTGCCGTCACTGCATTCTGGAAAGACCACAAGATCAATATCATCGACACACCTGGTCACATTGACTTTACTGCCGAAGTAGAGCGTTCACTACGCGTGCTAGACGGCGCCGTAACTGTCTTTGACGGTAAAATGGGCGTTGAAGCACAGACAGAAACTGTTTGGCGCCAAGCAAACAAGTACGGCGTGCCTCGTATCTGCTTTATCAACAAGATCAACCAAATCGGTGGCGACTTTTATAAATCACTCGACAGTATTCACAACCGCTTAAGCAAACATGCGCTGCCTATCCACTTGCCAATCGGTTTTGAAAAAGAAATCAACGGTGTTGTAGATCTTGTAGACATGAAAGCCTACACATATAACGATTTTACTGACCACGAACTTATCGTCGGTGAAATCCCTGCCGATATGCTCGAAAAGGCAAAGAATGCTCGCAGCCTGTTAGTTGAAGCTGCCGTCGAAGCCGACGACGAGTTGTTCGAACGATTCCTCGAAAAGGGTGAAGAGTCAATCAGCGTTGAAGAACTCAGGAGCGCACTTCGTAAGCGCGTCCTAGCTGGCGACTTCTACCTAGTCACCGGTGGTGATGGCCGTGGCGTTATCGTCGAAAAGGTTCTTGACCTTGTAGTTGATTTCTTGCCAAGTCCACTTGACGTCGGCGCCGTACACGGTACCAACCCAAAAACTGGGGATGTCATTGAACGCCAAGCTGACGACAAAGAACCTCTTGCCGCTTTGGCATTCAAAATTGCGACAGACCCATTTGTCGGACGTCTTATCTTCGTCCGTGTATATAGCGGCAAATTAGCTGCTGGTTCATACGTACTAAACACTACTACTGGCGAAAAAGAGCGCATTGGACGTGTTGTTCGTATGCATGCCGACAAACGAGAAGATATCGACGGCATCAGCGCTGGCGATATCGCGGCTGTCGTAGGCCTTAAGGGCACCTTTACTGGTCACACTCTATGCGACGCAGCAAACCCAATCACACTTGAGAGCATTACATTTCCAGAACCACCGGTGTCAATCGCCGTCGAACCAAAGACTAAAGCCGACCAGGAAAAAATGGGTATCGCTTTGCAGCGTCTTGCAGAAGAAGACCCAACCTTCCGAATCCACACCGATGAAGAAACCAACCAAACTATTATGTCTGGTATGGGTGAGCTACACCTCGACATTCTAATTGACCGCATGAAGCGTGAATTTAAGGTTGAAGCAAACGTGGGTGAACCACAAGTAGCCTTCCGTGAAACAATTCGCGGCACCACAGAAGCGCAAGGTAAGCATGCCAAGCAAACTGGTGGACGTGGTCAGTACGGTGATGTTTGGATTCGTTTCGAGCCAAACGAAGAAGGCGAAGACTTTGTATTTGTAGACGCCATCAAGGGTGGTGTTGTCCCACAGGAATACCGATCAGCTGTTGAAAAGGGTGTTCGCGATACGCTAGCTGGCGGCGTTATGGCTGGCTACCCAATGATTGGCGTCAAAGCGACTCTTTACGACGGTAGCTATCACGATGTCGACTCATCTGAACTTGCCTTTAACCTTGCTGCAATCTTGGCCGTACGCGAAGGCATCCCGAAGGCAAAACCTGTGCTACTCGAGCCTGTTATGCGCGTCGAAGTTACTACTCCTGAAGAATTCATGGGTGACGTGATTGGCGACCTTAACTCACGCCGTGGCCGAATCGAAGCCATGGAAGACCTACAAGGTGGCGCTAAGCTCGTCCGTGCCATGGTTCCGCTTGCCGAAATGTTTGGCTACACTAACGACATCCGTTCTATGAGCCAAGGCCGTGCGGCTTCTACCATGGAGCTTGCCGACTACGAAGAAGTTCCGCCAAATGTTGCGCAGGAAATCATCGAGAAGCGCAAGAAATAACGCGCGCCTTTCGTATCTGATCACTTTAGACACGACATTAATCAAAGGTATCTGCACCAGCTTCTATATGTCCATTCTGGGCAAAAATCCAGAATTGTGCAAAAAAGCCATTGCAATACCTTTGATTTAGGTGTATACCAGAGGTGGACGACATATCGACCTAAAAAAGTGCTAAATGTGGTTCGAAAGGAGTTTTGGGCCATCATGACTCATGAAAAAATCAACACAACAGAGCGTTTAGCAACGGCGGGCACCCTCTTGGGTGCTTTTTCAGTCGCGCTACTCGTAGCAGAGGCAAAGGCAACAGCCGACGATCGTGTCAAAGGGTCGGACAAAGCATCAGTCATCAGTAACATACGTAACGGCGAGTACGCTACGTTTACTGTGCCCGGCTATCATGCCGACGGCGCCATACTGGGTAAAAACCTCGACCGACATTTTGAACAAATGGGCACGACTCATTATGCCGTTCACCCCGAAAGAGGCTTTTCGCTTGATTCAATCCGTGAAGAATGGTTAAAAGCACGCGCACTCGACGGTCATCGGCCAGCTCGCATATACGCCTTGTCTATGGGTGGATTATTAGTTTCGAAATTATTTTCAGATCCAGAATTTCACAAAGAGTTCGGTGAGATTGACAGACTAGTACTAGACAGTGCACTTTCGGGTAAAAAAGATCTTAGTAACGGTACAAAGCTAGCAATGGGACTCGGAGCCGTATTGCCAGTGACATATTCTACCGCTAGGTTTTACCGGATGATATCGAACATAGAAAACAAGGGTCAGTTAGCTCACGCTCCCGAAGTAACAGACGCTGAGGTAAAGGAACGATATGCCGCTGGTGCTCGAATGCACTTTAGTGCAGGTAAAGACGAAATCCTTTTTATGCATAATGAAGACGTAGAGCGACTTGACCTTCGTGAAGCCGGCAATGAAATAAGAGGCGGTATTATTTATCTACAATCCGCCAAAGACCATTTAGTAAATACACTTCGGTCGTCTCAGTCATATAGCAACTCATACGAACAAGACATACAATGTCGCATAGACACCGCTAGGCCGCTGGGATCGCATGCTTCCGGACCTGAATTTCCAAAGGGAGCCGTTGACGCACTTCTTGATCGAGACCCCAACAACTATCGTATCCGCACCATCCGCCACACACTACCAAGATTCAGCCAAAACGCAGTAAACCTCAAGCCTGCCGCCTAGTACCGCCAGAGAGAGGCCGAAACACTTCAACTCTGCTCTTTACTTACCTCTAATATCCATGTATAATCAGCATCATACGTCGCATAGTCAGTGCTCTGATTGTGCGCGAAAATTATAAATAACCAAGGAGATACATCTCAGATGGCAGATTTCGATCGAACTAAGCCGCACGTCAACGTTGGTACCATGGGTCACGTTGACCACGGTAAAACAACCCTAACAGCAGCTATCACTGCCGTTCTTGCAAAGAAGCTTCCTAGCGAAGTAAACAAACCAATCGCATACGACCAAATTGACAACGCTCCAGAAGAGCGAGCACGTGGTATTACCATCGCTTCTTCTCACCAGGAATACGAGTCAGAAGCACGTCACTACGCACACGTAGACATGCCTGGTCACGCCGACTACGTCAAAAACATGATTACTGGTGCTGCTCAAATCGACGGCGCAATCCTTGTGGTTGCTGCTAACGACGGTCCACTTCCACAGACTCGTGAGCACGTACTTCTTGCACACCAGGTCAACGTTCCTCGTATCGTTGTTTTCCTAAACAAGATGGACCTCGCTGACCCAGAACTAGTTGAGCTCGTAGAGATGGACGTTCGCGAACTCCTAACCAAGAATGGTTACGATGGCGACAACGCTCCTATCATCAAGGGTTCTGCTACTAAGGCTCTCGAAGGCGACGCTGCTTCTGAAGATGCAATCATGGAACTAGTTAAAGCTCTCGACGATTACATCGAAGAGCCTGTCCGCGAGCTAGACAAGCCATTCCTAATGCCAATCGAAGACGTATTCTCAATCAAGGGTCGTGGTACTGTTGCTACCGGCCGTATTGAGCAGGGTATCGTTAAGCTAAACGACGAGATCGAAATCGTTGGTATCAAACCAACTCAGAAGTCTGTCGTTACTGGCATCGAAGCATTCAAAAAGAACCTTGACCAAGGTCAAGCTGGTGACAACGCCGGCCTATTGCTCCGCGGTATTGAGCGCGAACAAATTGAACGCGGTCAGGTCGTTGCTAAGCCTGGTACGATTACACCTCACACTGAGTTCTCAGCTGAAGTGTACATCCTTAAAAAGGAAGAAGGCGGTCGCCACACTCCATTTAGCAAGGGTTACAAGCCACAGTTCTACTTCCGTACAACTGACGTTACCGGTGAAGTTGAGCTACCAGCTGACAAAGAAATGGTCATGCCTGGTGACACTGTTACCTTCAACGTTAAGCTTCTTGCACCTATCGCCATGGAAGACGGTCTACGCTTCGCTATCCGCGAAGGTGGTCGCACCGTTGGTGCTGGTGTCGTAACTAAGATTACTAAATAATCTAGCTACACTATAAAAAGAGCTGCCCAAGGTAGCTCTTTTTATATGTTTAGGCAAGAACAGAGCCTCGCTACCATAGGACGACGCTCTGTATCATAGGTGTGCGAGGCTACGTAGTTGTCCTATCGTCGTAAAGGGATTCGTCTGCGATTCGCCTTGATTGAAATATGCGTCACAGTTGATCCGCGGCGTCGTCGCTTTGGTAAAAATGTCATGTCGATGACAAAAAGGTCGCCATGAGACGCATCAATCTGCCTCTTCATAGCCCTTTCTTCGGATGAAGTCAGCTGAATCGGTGCTTCAAACTGAATATTGAAGTGAGAGCGGTTCTTCATCCTAAGACAACTTTCGAGGTACTTACGGAGTTCCTGACGGATTGTTTCAAGTTTGCTTGAACGCACCTCCAGATCACTAGACGACATGCTGAGTCCTTTCGAACGGTAGGGTGTAAGGTACTTCTATACTAATTATACAATGATTTCAAAGATGTGTCTGGCAAAAGAAAAACCCGCGAGTCAAGGACTGCGGGTTTGTGGGTGGCTTACTGCTTAACGCCGGGCAATGAGTAATTGTTTACTTATGTCCCAGTTAACTTCAGCACCCAAGTGTCGCTCCAAATAACACAGTAGTGCAGTGTCGGGCTTGCCATAATACGGCACTGCTACAACGGTTACTTGTTCGGCTTTAATACTGAAGGTCTCTAGCTGATCAGCCACCACTCTAAATGTACGAGCAACTTCTTTATAGTGTCTTTTTCTCTCGATGGATTCAAAAAAACCTCTGAATAACCGATTCACGGTACTTCCTTAGCCTCGAAGTTTGCCTATGATTATTATAACATAAAATATATATAATGAAAGCACGCCAAATCCCAGCACAAATAAAACCCCGCCGCACCGATGGCGACGGGGTGTCGAGATCGATACTAGGCGGGGGACTTGTAGACCGGAAAAGAAGTGGTCTTGGGCTGGAAAAAGAAGTGCCCATACTCAGGTAAATACAGTACGTAATGCCCGGCTGAAGCGGTGGTTGCGATGCTCGCAGCCAACGTGTAGTCGGCGTCGCTTGCC
Organism: Candidatus Nomurabacteria bacterium; assembly: GCA_023898645.1. Lineage (NCBI taxonomy): Bacteria > Candidatus Nomuraibacteriota > Candidatus Nomurabacteria bacterium. The sequence continues at coordinate 567,916 of CP060232.1, forward strand.
GTGCTATGCTCAACGATTTCTTTGGGTATACCCGTCCGCGAAACAAAGGGGTTACTACTGAACGGCGACACTGCCTGTTGAACCAGCCAGTTAGCTAGTTCTAGCTGAGCGACGGTGAATTTTGATTCCCGTACCGGACTCATCACACTTCCTTCCTGAAAAGTTCAAACGAATATCGTCAGTAATGATATTATAGCATAATCTCTATAAAATACAATATATCGTTACGGAGCTACTCCCTTTTGGGCATTGCAGTTATCGAATGATGAGGTTATAATAACCAACGTATTATTAATCATACCGAGAACTTGTCTGTGAGCGAATGAGAGCACATTAACATCTATCAAATCACCTAAAAACTTTAGGTCCGGCACTTTACATCTGTTTTTCGCTTCGCGACGTACCATCTAGGTACACCTTGTCACGATAAGACCGACGGAAAAGCACTGGCTGCTAAAGTTTCGGCCTGATCGATAGATGCTAATGGGCTCTCTGCAACACCAGCTCAAGGTTACGGTATAGCACGAAGGAGTATCTCATGGCAGATGCAAAACCAGAAGGATTGCGAATCCGCATCCGACTTAAGGCCTATGATCACAAGGTCATCGACCAATCAGCAAAACAAATCATCGACACGGCTATACGTACCGGTGCAACTATTGCCGGTCCTGTGCCACTTCCTACGCGTCGTAGTACGTACACTGTGGTCAAATCACCACACGTCTACAAAACAGGTGGTGAAAGCTTCGAGATGCGCGTACACAAGCGCCTGATCGACATCACCAACGCGACGCCAAAGACTATCGACAGTCTGCAAAACCTCAGCTTGCCAGCTGGTGTTGATGCAGAAATCCGAATGTAATTTATTGGTTACGAGAAAGGGAGCCCGGAAGGGCTCTTTTTTGTTCTTGTGATTTAAGCACCGAAATATACTTTGGAGACCCAAAGTATCAAAGGTCCTTCTTTTTGTGTCGTCAAAAAGAAGCAAAAAGCTTTGTGACGGCTTCGCCACGCCGTGACCGACGAAACGACAAAAACGGTCGCTGCGGAATACCCTAAAGGGCAGTCGCGAATATTGATTTTAGTTACGGATTCGCGACACGTCCTCGCGAATGACTCCGTTCTTGTCATTCCGCCAGCCTCGGGTGCCTGCAGATGTCACGGTTTGGCTGTAGTTTTTACGCAGCAAAGCTGCGAATTATTAATCAAAATCCTTAATGTGACATCTGCAACGTCCGGAAAAAGTGACGTGTGCCGTCCTGGTTCAGCGAGGATGTTTGAGCCCGACAGTAGCGCCTGTCGGCGCGAGTTCCGCAGCTGACCAAGACGGGAGACGGAGCTTTTTGTCGCGACGTGAAGCCGTCACGAGCTTTTTGACTCTTTTTGTCGATACAAAAAGAGGTGACTTGGTTCTTGGTCATACAAGAACACTTAATTATATAAAACTTATGCTATCATATAAAAAATGACTCAAACAAACATACGAAAACAACGCCACCGTACCTATGCCCGCAACCGCCCACGCAGACGAGCCATGCCTCAGCTCCAAGAGGGCGACGGTGTCTATTTCCTAAAACTTGTTGTCGTGGTCATCCTCGGTACGTTGTGGCTTAAGTTCACGACCCCTCTCAGCTGGAACGGCTTGCCGCTAGCGGCATTTCCGCTAGGCGCACTGATAGCAGTCACGATTATAAAGTTGTTTGAGCGCGATCAATACAATCGTAAAATTTGGTTTGCAGTGTTACTCGTCGTCATGATTATCAGCTACTTCGTACCCGCGGGTATAGTACTCTAGTAGCCTCCGCCACTAATGCCCCAATATTGTTCAAGTGTATGTATTCCTTTTGCCTTCATATCCGTAGCTACTGTTGATCCAACATAACGCCAATGCCACGCCTCTGCATTGTAGCCGGTGAAACTTTCGTAACCCGATTGATACCGTTGAACGAATCCATAATCAGCTGCATGCGCTTTCATCCATACGTATTGAGAGCTCTTTGCAAAACATTCGAGATTACAGGTATTATCAGCATCTAGGTCGACCGCGAAACCAGATTGATGCTCACTATAGCCTGGTCGAGCGCTGACCGTATCTGCAGCCGCCGTACTACCGTTGACTGCCACCCATTTGTTATAGGTAATCAATTGGTTACTATACGAACGATACGCACTGGTAAGTCCGATAACTTCTCCCGATGATGCTGCTGCATCAAGCATCGAAACTAAATGCGAATATATTTTATTACTCACAGGGTAGCCCTGATAGTACACGATGTCGCTTGGTGCGAAATCAATGGGGCTAAAACAGTGCTTTTTGTTTATCAAGACATCAATCTGGTCCGGGTTGCCGTGCGCACCGCTAATTGCACAATTGGGCGTAGCAGCCTGATCATGTTGCGTCTTGAGAGCAGTCTCAGCAGTCGCTTTTGTCTCGGCAGCTTTCCTTGCGGCAGCATCATCCGCCGCTTTTTTATCTGCAGCTGCCTTTTCAGCTATTTTTTTAGATTTTATATCTGCAATCGTTTTATCGAGCTTTGCGAGTTCGGTTTGAGATTTTATTTGCTGCTTGGTGATAAGTTCATTGCCGTAATAGGTAACACCGCTAAATGACCCGGCAAAAAGCAATACAGAAATTAAAATCGAGATATAGAAGATTCGTCTGCTTTTTAGTTTTATTTTGAGCACTAGCACTATTGTAACAAATGAAAAAGCCCGCAGGTGGGCCTACCGAGGTCTCAATCAGAGAAACCCCAGCAGGCCCTACCATGCGAGCTATGATATCGTGGATCCCACACACTCTTTTGCCGACTCTTCCAATAGGGCGAACATGTCGTCGCGAAGAGCGACATACGCGGGAAATCCATAGAAATTATTGCCTATAAACCAAGAACGGGCAAAACTAATGCCTTTTCTGGCTTGCACGTACGTGAGCCACCTGTCAGCAGCCAACATGCGCAATTTTTCGTCGGTTGTCGGTTCGCACTTTAGGTTAAGCCACTGGTCAACGATACAAATGTCGTCAATATTCCCAGACAAAAGCCATATCTGGTGATAACCGATGATGTCACCAAGCCGTCGGATTCGCTGATACCAAGCGGTCTCCGTGGGGTGAACCAGCTGCTTGCGGCAGAAGCCTATGCTGTCGCAAATTTCTTGCGAATCGCAGGCTATGTCCTCCGGGCAGATGAAATCATCCGGCTCTTGATCGTGGCGCTCGGCGCTGGTCGCAAAAGTATGCACGCAGCCCTTGTCTATACACCAGACCGGCGTAGGACAGTTCTCGTTACAAGCGCTGAATGGGTGAGTCATCAGACTGCTCCTAATATGCAATGGAGTGATCCATAATGTGCTTGTTTTGGCCGAATTTGGTCAAGACACGAAAAGTATTTTAGCATAAAAATTGTTAAGCAATGCTTAGAATATGCCCTCAATTATTAATACTCCAACAGATAAAAGACTCTTGACCCACCTCTATTTTTGTGCTATATTGAATCGGTAACTTATTACGTAATAAAAACTCGCTTCCGCGTGAATGAGCAAGTCTAAAGGGTAAAACCGACAGATACTACTCGCCACCGGAGGTTTTAAATGGGAGCAAAGCGCTATGAAAGCACTTCTCGGTACCAAAATTGGTATGACCCAAATCATCAGCAAAGATGGTGTTGCTACTCCAGTAACATTGATTCAAGCTGGCCCTGTGACTGTGACTCAGGTCAAGTCTGTCGAAACCGACGGCTACAACGCAGTTCAAGTGGCATATGGTGAGGGTAAGAACCTGAGCAAGGCCGTTGCTGGACACACCAAACCAGCTCAAGTGACCCCGAAGACAATTCGGGAATTTCGCGTTGAAGACCTACCCGAAGATCTGAAAGTCGGTGATGCTATCGATGTCAGCCAGTTTGCACTAGGCGACGTCGTAGACGCAACCGGAATCAGCAAGGGCAAAGGCTTCGCCGGAACGGTCAAGCGACACAACTTTAACACCAGTAAAAAAACGCACGGCGGCAACGGTAACGTGCGTAAACCTGGTTCGATCGGGTCTATGTACCCACAAAAGGTCTTTAAGGGCAAACGTATGGCTGGCCGCATGGGTCACGACCGCGTAACGGTCAAGAACCTAACCGTCGCCTACGTCGATCAGACTAATAACCTGATTGGGCTCAAGGGTGCCGTACCTGGCCCCAACAAAGGCTTGGTGATCATAGGAGGTAAGGCATAATGGCTGAAACTACTAAACCAGCAGCTGCTAAGGCTGCAACCCTGCCAAAAGAAGTATTCAACGTCGAGGTGACAAACCACGAGTTGCTAAAACTGGCTTACGATTCATACCTAGCAAACAACCGTACTGCAAGCGCTACAACGCTTACTCGCGGTCTAGTTAGCGGTGGTGGCAAGAAGCCGTGGAAGCAAAAAGGCACCGGCCGCGCTCGCTTCGGTTCGTCTCGTAACCCAATCTGGCGCCATGGTGGTGTCGTGTTTGGTCCTAGCGGCAACGAAAACTACTCAAAGAAATTGAGTAAAACAAGCAAGCGTGTTGCTCTTCGCCAAGCGTTGACTTTGTCTAACGAGGCTAAAAAAGTAACCGTACTAGACATCAAGACAACTGGCAAAACTGCTGAAGTTGCAAAGATTCTTGCTTCCCATAAGCTAAACCGTCGCGTATTGATCGTCGTAGAAGCAGCAGAGAAGTCACCGGAATTGATCCGTGCAACTTCAAACCTACAGGACGTCCGCCTCATTGGTGCGAAATACCTAAGTGTCTACGACATCCTAAATGCCGACCACGTAGTACTATCTACTAAATCCGTCCCAGTTATCAAAAACTGGTTGCTACAGGAGGGCGTGTAATATGAGTAACTCAACACAGTTCGTATACCCACGCGCTACCGAAAAGGCATATGCTGCAAGTCTAAATAACGTCTACGTATTTAACGTACCTACATCTGCCAACAAAAACGACATCGTAGCTAGCATCGAAGCTCAGTACGGCGTCAAAGTTGTCAGCGTGCGCACAGTCGTACAAAGTGGCAAAGCCATCCGCTTTAACCGCGGTAAGCGCCGCTTCCCAGGTACGACTCATCGTACAGACACCAAAAAGGCTTACGTAACTCTTGCAAAGGGTGACAGCATCCAAGTCTTTGCCGAGCAAGAGCAGCCTAAGGAGGAGAAGAAGTAATGGCAATTAAAGCATACAACCCAACTACTCCCGGCCGTCGCGGCATGACTACTCAAGATTTGAGTGACATCACTACTCGCGGCAAGGTCAAAAGCCTCGTTAAGAGCAAAAAGCAGAATGCCGGCCGTAATAACACCGGTCGCATCACTGTTCGCCATCGTGGTGGCGGCGTTAAACGCCACTACCGTTTGGTTAACCACAACCTTGCAGCTGGCCTAAAGGTTACTGTCGAGGAAATCGAATACGATCCAAACCGTAGCGCTCGTATTGCCCGTGTTAAAGATCAGCACGGTCTATACCACTACATCTTGGCCGACACTAGCATGACGAAGGGTAAAGTTATCGAAAGCGGTGCAAAAGCACCAATCGAAAGCAGCAACCGTCTACCACTAAGCGAAATTCCTGTAGGTAGTCAGATCTACGCGATCGAACTAACCCCAGGCAAGGGCGCTCAAATGGTACGTGCAGCTGGCGCTAAAGCTCAGCTAATGGCTAAAGAGGGCGACCACGCCCAAATTCGCCTGCCATCAGGTGAAGTTCGCAGGGTTCGTCTAGAGGCAACCGCTGCAATCGGTGTTGTTGGTAACGTTCAGCATCAAAACATCAAGATAGGATCAGCCGGACGTAATCGCCGCAAGGGCATCCGCCCAGGCGTCCGAGGTGTCGTTATGAACGCCGCAGATCACCCACACGGTGGTGGTGACGGTGGTCGTCATGGTACTGGTAAGGCTCCGCGAACACCATGGGGTCAATTGACACTTGGTTACCGCACTCGCCGACGCAAAGACGTTGCCGGTCTGATAGTTAAATCACGCCATGAGGCGAAGAGGAAGAGGTAAGACATGAGTCGATCACTTAAAAAAGGTCCATTCATCGATGCCAAGCTGGCTAAAAAAGTAGCCGCTCTGAGCCTCGATGATCGCACCGTTATCAAAACTTGGGCTCGTTCCAGCACTGTTACTCCTGAAATGGTCGGCCGCACAATCGCCGTACACAACGGCCGCGTGCACGTACCTGTAGTCGTTAGCGAAAACATGGTTGGTCACAAGCTCGGTGAATTTAGTCCAACTCGTAAGTTCCGTAAACACGGTGGTAAGGCGAAGTAACATGGCTGATTCACTAAAAGTACGCGCATATATTAAGGGCGTCGACCAAACTCCCCGCAAGGTAAGCTTGGTCGCAGCGCTTGTACGCAATCGTACAGTTGCAGATGCACTTGTCATCCTGGAACACGTACCTAAGCGTGCAGCACTCCCTGTAAAGAAAGCTATCGAGAGCGCAAAAGCAAACGCCATGAACAATCATGGTCTTGATGGCAAAACACTTGTTATTTCTACATTGAGCGTCACGACTGGTCCACGACTTCGCCGATTCAAACCAGCTAGCCGCGGTCGTGCACTGCCATTTGAAAAGAAAACCAGCCACATTTTGGTCGAAGTATCTGGTACTGAAAAGCCTAAGAAAAAGCCGGTCGCTAAAGTAGCCGACGAGAAGAAAGAGGAGAAATAAGATGGGACAAAAAGTTAACCCTATCAGCTTCCGCCTGCAAGTCCACAAGAACTGGAGTTCTCGCTGGTTTGCTGGCAAAAAAGACTTCGCTAAATGGCTGAAGGAAGACATCGAGATCCGCGAACTGATTGAAAAACGGTTTGCTTCTCGTCCAACTATCAGCCGTATAGAAATTGAACGTTCTGCCAACCTCATCACTATCACTATTCATACCGCGAAAGCTGGTGTTGTGATCGGTCGTGGCGGCGCAGGCGTTACTGAACTAAAGGCTGCGATTGAAAAGTTGGCTAGCCTGCCAGTTCGCATCAACATCGAAGAGGTTAAGCGACCTGAACTCGACGCCAAACTGGTTGCCGAGAACATCGCTCGCCAATTGGAGCGCCGCATCAACTTCCGTCGCGCCATGAAAATGTCTGCTCAGAATACAATGAACGCCGGCGCCAAGGGTATCCGTATCCAAGTTGCCGGTCGTCTGAACAACGCTGAAATGGCCCGCCGCGAAAAGGTTATCGAAGGTTCAGTACCTCTACATACACTACGCGCTGATATTGATTTCCACTCCGCTCGTGCACTTGCACCTGGCGTTGGAATCATCGGCGTAAAGGTATGGATTTACAAAGGTGAAAGGAGCTAATCGATATGTTGATACCAAAGAAAACCAAGTATCGAAAAGTCCGCAAAGGCAAGAACAAGGGTATTGCAACTCGCGGTCACTACGTCGCCTTTGGTGACTTCGGCCTACAGGCGCAAAGCAACAACGACGTTACCAGTCGCCAGATCGAGTCAGCTCGTCAGGCGATGACACGCTACATCAAGCGTGGTGGTAAAATCTGGATTCGCATCTTCCCTCACACTCCACGTACTCGCAAGCCGCAGGACGTGAAAATGGGTAGTGGTAAGGGTAACCCTGAATTCTTTGCCGCAAAAGTTAAAGCCGGTACTGTCATGTTTGAGATGAAGGGCGTTAACGAAGAAATCGCTCGCGAGGCTATGCGCCTAGCAAGTCACAAGCTGCCAGTTAAAACAAAGTTCGTAAAGCGAGAGGAGGCGTAATATGGCTGAAAAGACTACTAAAGCGACCAAATCAAGCAAAGCGAAAGTTGCAGTAGAAGTGAAATCACTTGATCAACTAAAAGCTGAATTGTTAACGAAGCAGAGTGATCACCTGGAAACCCGTCGCAGCCATCGCGCTGGCGAATTGGTTAACCCACGTGCTATCACGCACAGTCGCAAGGACATCGCACGTCTAAAGACCGCGATCCGCGCGCATGAACTAAAAGGAGATAAGTAAGATGGTAAAGACACTCACAGGTATCGTCACATCTGACGTACGCGACAAAACCATCACCGTCACGGTGACAAGCCGCGAGACGCATCCTTTGTATGGCAAGCAGTTTACTCGTAGCCGTAAATACACGGCTCACGATCAAGAAAACGAAGCCAAGGTCGGCGACAAAGTCACTATTCGTGAAGTTCGTCCAATCAGCAAGACCAAGAGCTTCACGCTTGACAGTGTTGACCAAAAGTCAAAGGGAAGCGTAGAGCTAAAGGAAGACGTCGCACCAGCTGACGTCGTGAAGGCGAAAAAGGCCGACAAGACAGAGGAGGACAAAGGATGATTCAACAGCAGTCCCGTCTCAAAGTAACCGACAACAGCGGTGCCAAGGAAATCTTGTGTATCCGTGTTCTCGGTGGTACTCGTCGCCGTTATGCACGCGTTGGTGACATTATTGTTGCTAGCGTTAAAGAAGCCAACCCGACTGGTCAGGTCAAAAAGAAGTCTGTCATTAAAGCTGTAGTCGTTCGTACACGAGATACTATTCAGCGCAAAGACGGCAGCACTATCTGTTTTGACGACAACGCAGCCGTTGTCATCGGCGACGACAAGTTGCCACGTGCAACTCGTGTATTCGGCCCTGTGCCACGCGAACTTCGCGACCTAGGCTACGCTAAAATCGTCAGCCTGGCACCGGAGGTACTCTAATATGGCACAACGAATCCAAAAAAACGACGTAGTCAAGATCATCAGCGGCGGCGATAAAGGCGTTACCGGCAAGGTAATCGCAGTTTTGCCACAGAAAAATGCCGTGCTTGTTGAAAATCTTGGCGTAAAGCATCGCAAAGTTAAGCCAACACAGCTACAGCCAACTGGTGGTCACAAGGATATTCATGTCCCAATTCCACTACACAAGGTTGCGCTTGTCGTTGACGAAAAGACCGGCAAGACCAGCCGTGTCGGATACAACAAGAACGCCGACGGCGCCAAGGTCCGCCTTGCTCGTCAGGTAAAGAATAAGGAGATCAAGTAATGGCAGATAAAACTACCGCTACTCCGGCTCCTCGCTTGAAAGCCTTGTACAACAATACGTACGTCAAGGAACTACAGGCCGAATTAAATCTAGCTAATGTACACCAAGTACCTAAACTAGAAAAAATCACGGTAAGCGTAGGAACGGGCAAGAACAAAGAAAATAAAGCGCATCTTGCAACAGTCAAGACTACTCTTACCAAAATCACTGGCCAGATGCCAGTTGAGCGCTTGGCAAAGAAGTCAATCGCGACCTTCAAGATTCGTGCCGGCATGGGCGCACCAGTCGGTGTTACTGTTACGCTACGCGGCGCTCGTATGTACGAGTTCCTTGACCGCCTTGTCAACGTATCGCTACCACGTGTCCGTGACTTTCACGGCGTTGGTACTAAGTTCGACAAAAGCGGTAACTACAACCTCGGCCTCACCGATCAGTCTATCTTTACAGAGCTGACTTTCGAAGAAACACAGCTTATACACGGCCTGCAAATTACTTTCGTCATTAAAAACGAAAGTGCTGCACATAGCCGCGCTCTGCTCGAGAAATTCGGTATGCCGTTTGAAAAAGAAGGAGGTCGACGTTAATGGCTAAGAAATCAATGATCGCACGCGACGAAAAACGTAAGAAGATGATTACAAAATTCGCCGAGAAGCGCGCCGAACTTAAAGAACTAGGCGACTTGGACGGTCTACAAAAGTTGCCTCGCAACAGTAGCCCGACTCGCTGGAAGAACCGTGACGTACTAAGTGGTCGTCCACGTGGCTACATGCGCCGATTCGGCCTCAGCCGCATCAACTTCCGCGAAAAAGCATCAAAGGGTGAAATTCCCGGTATAACAAAGAGTAGCTGGTAGAAGGAAAGGAGAAACGATATATGTCACTACAATCTACAGACCCAATCGCCGACCTTCTGACCCGCATTAGAAATGCAGCAATGGTTGGCAAAAGCGAAGTTCGCTTACCACACAGCAAAATCAAACAGGTTGTCGCAGAACAATTAGTAGCTAATAAGTACCTTGCAGACGTCAAGGTAGAAGCTAGTAAACCTCGCGACACATTGGTTGTTACAATCAACAAACCTGGAGAGAACTGCAACATCAACGAAATTACGCGCCTCAGCAAGCCTGGCCGCCGCGTATACGTTAAAGCAGACGAGATCCCTAAGGTTAAATCAGGCCGCGGCCTCGTGCTCGTAAGTACATCTAAAGGCGTTATCACTGGCCGCGAAGCTGTCAAACAGCGTCTTGGTGGTGAATTACTGCTGAAGGTATATTAATAAAGGAGAATAATCATGAGTCGAATCGGAAAACTACCAATTCAGATCCCATCAGGCGTGACAATCACGGTTGACTCAGATGTTATCACTGTCGTAGGAGGCAAAGGCACCCTGACAGTTCCACATCTGAGCGACGTGACGGTTAGTGTCGACGATGGCGTCGCAACTGTTACCCGCAAGGATGACGAACGCATCGCTAAAGCCCAGCATGGTTTGCAGCGTGCACTACTAAACAACGCAGTCGAAGGCGTAACAAAAGGTTTCGAAAAGAAGCTCGAAGTTAACGGTGTCGGTTTTCGCGTTGGCATGAGTGGCACTGCACTAGAAATGCACCTTGGCTTCAGCCACCCTGTTAAATACACACCTCCGCAAGGAGTAAACGTTACTAACGAAAAGATGACTATCATCGTTAGTGGCATCGACAAACAACAAGTTGGTCAGGTCGCTGCGGAAATCCGCGCGCTAAAGAAACCAGAGCCATACAAGGGCAAGGGTATCAAATATGCCGATGAGCAAATTTTGCGTAAGGCAGGAAAGACAGGTAAGTAATCATGAGTAATCTTGCAAAGAAACTACTGAACAAAAGCCTGCGCATGAAGCGTGTCCGCGCCAAAGTAAGCGGCACAGCTGAACGCCCACGCTTGACTGTCACGATCAGCAACAAGCACGTCAGTGCGCAGTTGATCGACGACGTAATCGGCAAAACTCTTGCTGCAAGCACGACTGTCGGCAGCAAGCAGACAGGCAGCCTGAAAGATCAGGCAGCGTTTGTCGGTACGGATATCGCCAAGAAGGCAAAAAAAGCAAAGATTGAAAAAGCAGTGTTCGATCGCAACGGCCGCCAGTACGCTGGTCGTCTAGCTGCGCTCGCAGATGCTGCACGTAACGAAGGATTGGAGATTTAGTATGGCTGAACAAGCAACAGCACAGACTACCCCACGCACTGGCTCCCCGCAACGCGGTGGCGGACAGCGTGGTGGCCGACGCGATGACCGTCGGGCACAGGTTCCACAAGAACCTAAAGAATTTGAAGAGATTGTCATCAACATCGACCGTGTCGCACGTGTCGTAAAAGGTGGTCGTCGATTCCGCTTCAAAGCACTCGTCGTCGTAGGAAACAACAAAGGCAAAGTTGGCGTTGGCGTATCTAAAGGCCAAGACGTTCAGACTGCCATTGCAAAAGCTACTGACGTCGCTAAAAAGAATTTGATTGTCGTACCTATTGCAAACGACACGATTCCTCACGATGTTGAGATGAAACTGTCAGGCGCACACGTGCTCATCAAGCCCGCTGCTCCTGGTACAGGTGTCATCGCCGGCGGTGTTGTCCGTCAAATCATCGGCGTGACTGGTATTCACAACATGCTTTCAAAGTCACTTGGTTCAACCAACAAAGTGAACATCGCTTATGCGACGATTAACGCACTAAAGAGCCTGGTACCGAAAGATCAGTGGCTTAATGCCGAAAAGTCAGCCAAGAAGGCCCCTAAAGCCGAGAAGGAGACTAAATAATGACTAAGTACAACGAACTACAAGTTGCCGCAAAGAAGTCACGCAAGCGCGTTGGCCGCGGTATCGCTGCAGGCCAGGGTAAAACCGCTGGTCGTGGTACCAAGGGTCAAGGCTCTCGTACGGGTAAAAAATTGAGCGCTACCTTCATGGGCGGCCAAACGTCTATGGTTCAGGCCGTGCCAAAGAGTCGTGGCTTCAAGAGCATGCGCACTCCTGCACAGATAGTCTACCTAGACCACCTGAACGCTTTCAAAGGCAAAACCGTCGACAACATGACACTGTTTGAAAATGGCTACATCTCGACACCATTCCACACGGTCAAAGTTATCGCTCGCGGTGAACTGACAGAAAAGGTTAACCTGAAAGTACAGGGTGCCAGCAAGTCAGTACAGGAAGCTATCGTTAAAGCCGGTGGTACATTTGAAAAGGTTCCTACACCTATCAAAAAATCTACCAAAGCAGCTGAAGCAGCAGATAAATAGTAGAAAACACATAAAACAGCGCTCTTTCGGGAGCGTTGTTTTATATTTGATTTTATGATTTAATATTATTTGTCCACATATCCCTTCGACAACATGGAATAACATGGATGTAGCTACAGAAATCCAAGTAGTAAAAGTTGCGCCAATCACGTTCATCGTCACAGTCAACGCTACCAGCGTTCAAAATGTGAGTAGTTGGAAATCCGACTTGATGCGAAGACACTGCGGCGTCGCTGAAGTAACAGTCGCAAGCGGGTTCCACGTTCCGGGCGTTCGAGGTCTCGTCAACGAGATCAAAATCACCATGGACGCCGACGCAGACTATCAACAACTTTGCGCACTTCGCGCAGAACTTAAAGCCTAACAATCAAGGCATCGCCCCGACCATTCACAGTGAGCCACGCTCATGAGAAGAAGCGGGGCTTATTTATTTGTTGGCGCTTAACAACACACGCTACTTACGTAGTGAAGGTTCATTTATTGAAGCCTTGTTTAAAAATATCTCACAAGACTAGCCGAAATTTCGCTCCAGTTCTGCTATAATAGATACAAATATTGTGAGAAATGACTGACATAGGAAGCACTACTGAACATGAACTGGAAAACTATCTTTCGATCACTAAAAAACCGTGACATGCAAAAACGCCTTGGCGTCGTGTTGGCGCTCATAGTCGTATATCGATTCTTAGCGCACATACCCGTACCGCTTGCAGAACCAACCAAACTTAAACAAGTTATTGATTCAGTGGTGAACGCTAGCGACTTTGGCGGATTTTTGAATCTGCTATCTGGTGGCGCACTCGCAAGCTTCTCAATCGTACTAGTGGGAATGAGCCCGTTCATTACGGCAAGCATCATTACTCAGCTTTTGACCAAAGCCATACCAAAGCTAGAAGAGCTACATAAAGACGGCGAATCAGGTCGTCGAAAGATCAACCAGTGGACACGCCTCATTACTGTTCCTTTGGCCATAGTCCAATCAATCGCCTTCATCTATATCTTGCGCCAGACTGTTTTGGCGGGCAACACAACAGTCCTTAATAACACGTCAGCGTTAGAGTGGGTCGTAGCTGTCTTGGCGATGACCGTAGGCGCAGTACTACTGATGTGGCTCGGTGAGCTCATGACAGAGCAAGGTATAGGTAACGGTATTTCTATGGTGATTTTTGCCGGCATCATCAGCCAACTTCCAAATACGATGGCGTCCCTTGGGGCCTCCCTAACGGACACTTCTCATGGCACGCTCAACGTCTTTGGATGGTTTCACATACCCGTCAATCCAACCTCATTTTGGGTGTCAATTGTCATCGGAATCGCCTCGCTCATCGTTCTGTATATACTCGTAAAGATCAACGAAGCGCAGCGTGTCATCACTATTAACTACGCCAAGCGCGTGCAGGGCAACAGCAACTACGGTGGCGTAAAGAGCATTCTACCGATTAAACTCATTGCTGCCGGCGTGATTCCAGTCATCTTTGCCGTCGCGTTCCTTAGCCTTCCAGCCTTCGTCGGCCAAGTTTTAAAAGCTACCGGCAACGCGCAATATCTTGATCTCGCCAACAACCTGATCACATGGTTCCAAGCGCCACAGCCTGGACAGTTTACGGGCGATACATTAAGCGCGCTCATTTACCCAGCCAGCTACTTTGCGCTTGTTATAATCTTTACGTACTTCTATACGGGCATCGTCTTTAATAGCAACGAAATCGCCGAGAACCTGCAAAAGCAAGGTGGCTTCATAGAGGGCGTTCGACCAGGTATCCAGACAGAGAAATACCTGTCACAAACCGTCAACCGACTCATCCTCTTCGGATCAATCGTACTCGGCGTTATCGCTGTCATGCCGTTCATAGCTGAGTACTTGTTTGCACGATTCGGCGTCACAGGTATACAAAACCTCGCCATCGGTGGCACGGGTATCCTCATTGTTGTTTCAGTAGCTCTCGAAAGCTTGCGTCAGATCAATTCACGCGCGCTCATGGTTACTTACGACGACTACAAATAATAATACGTAGTCTGGCGTACTACTTTGTTAAAACCACAGCATTTTATCAGTGATGCTCATGCTATAATTATTGCAAATGGCGAGCGGTCTATACATTGACCAGAAGAGGGATTTTCATGTTGTCAGGTGGCTGATTATTCTTGGTGTTGTTTTGCTGCTTGCGGCCACTGGCTACTACGCATACGAATGGTATACTACGGGCGCCCGACCACCACTCGTGCCGTTGCCGGCTGTCGCATATGCCGATCCGTCAGTCAACGAGACACCCATCACAAAGAAACAAATCAACGACTACAAAGTGCCCGCGACGCATCCGCGCTACATCAGCATACCTGCACTTGGTATAACAAAAGCTCGCGTCGTGATTGTCGGCCTACTTAAAAATAACGAGCTCGACACGCCACTTCACATAGACGACACAGCTTGGTACGACAAGAGTGCCTTTCCTGGCCAAGGATACGGAGTGGTCTTGATAGACGGGCACAATGGCGGCATTAGCCGTGATGGTATTTTCGTACATCTCGACAAGCTAAAGAACGGCGATACCATTACCATAGAGCGCGGCGACGGCAAAAAGTTCACTTATGACGTCGTTGAAAACCGCACAGTATCACTCAAAGAGGCAAATACGACTGGCATGAATCGCCTGCTTGAACCATATAACTCCAACAAAGAAGGCTTAGGTCTCATTACTTGTGCTGGCACCTGGATACCTCGAGATCATGTATTTAACGAACGCATAATGGTTCGCGCGGTAGCCGAATAAGCCTGTGCTTTAGACGGGCGCCCTAAAGTGTTATAGTGTTGTCATCTGCCAGAGGTCGCCAATATCGAATATCGTATTGACGCGAACCCGACAGGCAGCGTACCTGAGAGGAATATATGACGAAATTTGACTTGATCCCAGAGCCGGTGCGGCAACGTAAGTTAGTCAATGCGAACGCTGCGTTTTCGTCCATTGAGTATCCGAGTGCCACAGAAGTAATCGACGTACTTGTCATGAACAGAATCGCTGTTCTCCTTGCCGAATATTCATATTTTATCCGGTCTGGAGATATGACGTTAAGAACGGTGCTACTCAAGTGGGTACGCGACAGTGAAGACAGCGACTTTGTCATACTATTACGGGGAGAAGACATCCACGAGCTGGGCATGCGACTGCACGAGGACGGTAATTGGCCGTCGCGCCAGTCAAGGCTTATAGAGGTTCTAAATGTCGTAAGTAAATCGTTAGACAAACGAGGCCTTTTGGAGGTTCTAAAGAGCATCCACATAAAGCTGTCAGCCACTAGTGGAGCACAGCCCGTAGATGATGTCATCATATTCGAAACAATGCCGTAAACGGCACCCCCGTCACGTGGCGGGGGCTTTCATTTCAGCACCTTGACGAAGCGTAGTGATTTACTTAAAATAAGAAGTACATTTTATGATCGCGGTCAAAACGCGAAAGTCTTTGCTAGAAACCCCTTTACTACTCTTGAATTATTGTGTATAATGAATCGTTGTTAACTATGGCGAGTCAAAAGGAAGTAATTAAACTAGTCGGCAAGGTCGTGGAGGCCCTGCCTAATACTCAGTTTAAGGTCGAACTTGAGAATGGCCATACCGTCCTGGGACACATTTCGGGCAAGATGCGCAAGCATTACATCCGATTGGTGCCAGGCGACAGAGTGGAAGTCGAGTTAACCCCTTATGATCTCACAAAGGGTAGAATCAGCTTCCGCTTGAAAGACGAACCGCGGCCCGTCGAAGCCGCTTAGGTGAGTCACGTTCGAAATTAATTAAATAGGAGTTTTTGTTGTCCTCATGAAAGTTCGCGCGAGTGTAAGAAAAATCAGTCCTGATGATCAGTTTGTACGCCGTAAGGGCAAGCTTTACGTGATCAACAAGAAAAAGCCTAAGAACAAGCAAAGGCAGGGTTAAGCATGGCTCGAATTGCAGGGGTTGTAATCCCAGCAGAAAAGCAGGTGCAGATCAGTCTTCGATACATTTATGGTATCGGACCGAAGCACGCTGCAGCCATCCTTGCGGCGGCTAATATAGAGCCGACCACTCGGGTGAAAAATCTCACCGAGGCTGAAGAACAGCGAATTCGCGAGATAATCGATCGAGATTATACCGTTGAAGGCGACTTGCAGCGTCAGGTAACCAACAATATTAAACGCTTGAAAGACATCGGTGCATACCGTGGTCTTCGTCACAAGTCAGGCTTGCCTGTCAACGGACAGAGGACTCGTACTAACGCTCGTACTCGTAAGGGTCGTGCGGTTGCAGTCGGTGGCGCTCAACCTAAGTCGGCGTCTAAGACGTAGGAAGGAACGGATATGGCAGAAGCTACTACTACCACACCTGCAGCTAAGCCTGCTTCACGCAAGAAGCAGCGCCGTTCAGTTCCTGCAGGCCAACTACACATACAAGCAACATTCAATAACACGATTATCAGTTTCAGTGATAAAAAGGGTAACGTCATCGCTACTAGTAGCGCTGGTGCCTGCGGTTTCCGTGGCAGCAAAAAGGGTACGGCTTACGCCTCTCAGGTTGCAGCAGAAAAAGCAGCAGAAGTTGCTTCATCACAATACGGCTTGAAAAACGTTGATGTTTTCGTAAAAGGCGTCGGCCTTGGTCGCGATGCGGCCATCCGTGCCGTCAGTTCTTACGGCATTCTCGTAGACAGCATTACTGATGTCACTGGCGTTCCCCACGGCGGTGTCCGACCGAAGGGAGCGAGGAGAGCATAATGGCACGAGATCGATCACCAATAGTCAAACAATCGCGCCGAGAGGGCTATGCACTGCACCCTAAGGCACACAAGATCATGGTCAAAAAATCAGGTATTCCTGGTATGCACGCCCATGGTCGTCAAGGCAAACCAAGCCTTTACCAAAAGCAACTGCGCGAAAAGCAAAAAGTGCGCCGTACTTACGGTCTACTTGAAAAGCAATTTGCCAAGCTTATGAACGAAGCAAACCGATCAACCGGCCTTTCAGGTACTGTCCTGCTTGAGTTGCTCGAGCGTCGTCTAGATAACGTTGTCTACCGCGCCGGCTTAGCCACGAGCCGCCGTGCGTCACGTCAGCTTGTTAGCCACGGTCATTTTGAGCTAAACGGCCGCCGTGTCGACATTCCGTCAATTCGCGTCAAAGCTGGAGACGTTATTACCGTCCGTCCTAAAAGCACAAAATCCGGCTATTTTAGCAATATCGACGACGTCGTCAATAACTCACTTCAGGTACCCCTGAGCTGGTTAAAGAGTGATGTCAAAAAATTAAAGATAGAAATCACTGGTGTCCCGAAACGCGAGGAAGCCGAGGTGGATATCAACGAACAACTAATCGTCGAGTACTACTCGCGCTAAGAGGAGATATATACATGTCAAAAGTCATCCACAATCCTTTGCTTGCCGCCGTCAACGAGTCGACCAGCACTAGTGCCGAGTTTGTCATCGAGCCTCTTCACGCTGGTTACGGCAACACACTAGGAAACAGCCTACGTCGCGTCTTGCTTTCAAGCATCCGCGGTGGCGCAATCGTAGCATTCCGCGTTGAAGGCGCAACTCACGAATTCACCACACTTCCAGGCGTAAAAGAAGATGTCGTCGACATCATGCTTAACCTGAAGAATGTACATGTCAAAGTTCACACAGACGAACCTATTGAACTTCGACTTGAAAAGAAAGGTGCCGGCATCGTTACCGCTGGCGACATCAAGACATCAGCAGATGTTGAGATCGTTAACCCAGAACAAATCATCGCTACAATTGACGACCCTAAAAAGTCTGTACTCATGGACATCGTCGTTGAATCTGGCCGTGGTTACCGCACCATCGAAGACAGTAGCGCTAAACGTCTACACAGCGACATGATCGCACTAGACGCCGTATTTAGCCCAGTTCTTCGCGTACGCTACAAGGTCGACAACACACGTGTTGGCCAAGAAACGAACCTTGATAAACTTCTCCTTACCATCGATACCGACGGTACTGTGACGCCTCGCGAGGCCTTCGAAGAAGCAGCTGCTATCCTGGTTAACCAGTACACAGCTTTGGCCGGTTCTACAATCGTAGAAGCAGCTCCTGCACTTGGTCACAACGAAGAGGATGAGTCTAGCGAGCTAAACACACCTATTGAAGAGTTAAATCTGACCGCCCGCACCGCCAATGCATTGGTCAACAATGAAATCCGTACCGTTCACGACCTAGTCACATTGAGCGAGCAGGATCTGCGCGAGCTGAAAGGCTTCGGCAGCAAGGCTCTGGAAGAAGTTAAAGATAAATTGGCGGAGTTGGAGCTTTAGAAGATGCATCGTCATGGATATAAAGGCCGCAAATTCGGCCGCGAACGAGACCAGCGCCGCGCCCTTATAAAGGGCCTGGCAACCAGTCTGGTTGAGCACGGCAAGATCGAAACGACGTTGCCGAAAGCAAAGGAGCTAACTCGTTACATCGAGAAGCTTATTACGAAAGCTAAAAAGGGTGACTTGGCGAACCGTCGTCGTGTCATTGCTGGACTTAGCACACAGGCTGCAGCATTTAAACTAGTTGACGAAATCGCACCACAATTGACGGGTCGCACAAGCGGGCACGTCCGTGTTGAGCGTACACGTTTACGAATCGGCGATGGCGCCCAGATGGCAACCATCGGATTCGTCGATGAGCTAAAAGAAGTTGCAAAACCAGTCGAAAAGGCTGCTCCAGCTAAAAAACCCGCTGCTAAAACCACCAAGAAAGTTGCGGAGGCAAAGGCATGAGCACAATAAAGCAAACTAAGACATTCTCGCAGAAACCAGCTGACGTATCTCGCCGCTGGATCCTGATTGATGCCGCAAGTGCACCACTAGGACGCGTTTCTACTGAAATCTCGAAATACCTGATTGGTAAATACAAACCTACCTACACACCACACGTCGATGGTGGCGACTACGTAGTCGTTATCAACGCCAAAGATGCTGTCGTCACAGGCAACAAAGAGACAGGTAAGGTCTACTATCACCACTCAGGCTTCCCTGGCGGAATCAAAGACGCTACATTGGCCGAAGTTCGAAGTAAATTCCCTGAACGAATCATCGAGCACTCAGTCAAGGGCATGCTACCAAAGAACAAGCTAGCCGCAGAACGCCTAAAGCGACTCAAGATTTATGCCGGTCCTGAGCACAACCACGCTGCTCAAACACCAGAGAAAGTGGAGGTAATGTAATATGCCAACTGAAACTAAAAAGTATTTCTACGGCCTAGGTCGTCGCAAGAGCGCAACTGCGCGTGCGCGTCTGTATAGCAAGGGTAAAGGTACGATCACTATCAACAGTAAGCCTGCAGCTGAGTACTTGGAAGATAACAAGACCCTTCTCGCAGAGCTTACAGACCCGCTAGCCCTCGTTGGCAAGCAAAAAGACTATGACATCACTATTATGGTGTCTGGTGGTGGTAAAGCCGGTCAAATCGACGCTATGAAGCTTGCTATCAGCAAAGCAATCACTGTCGACGCAGCTGATCTGCGCGGTACACTCAAAAAAGCCGAATTTCTACGCCGCGATCCTCGCGAAAAAGAGCGCAAGAAGTACGGTCTACGCTCAGCACGCAAGCGCGAGCAATACTCAAAGCGTTAATCACACGACGTTATGCAAGAGCAGCCCATTCGGGCTGTTTTTGTATGCAGGACTTCATCGTTAAATTATGCTACGATGCATCTATGAGCGAAAAAAATCCAGAAACACATTCCATAGAAAATCTACGAAAAGAAATAGATGACTGCGACGAGGCGATTCTCGCATACGTCAAACGGCGAACAGAAATTAGTCGTGAAATCGGTAAAATTCGTGCCGCAGATGGCGGACCAAGGATTGTTCCTGCTCGCGAAGCACAGATACACGAATACTATTCGTCACTAGGGCCAGAAGGAAGCGAACTTGTCGACATACTTCTACGCCTAGGTAGGGGGCCGTCTTCGGACGCTTGAACACATCTGTAATCTATGTTTAAATAATAATGATATGAGCAAACTAATTATCTCCACACGAGCCTATTGGTTTACCGACAGTCACTCTGGCGGTTTGTTCAATGTTTTGTAACACATAAAAGATATCGATGAGACCGCCAGAAGGCGGTTTTTTAAATAATAAACGCTTAAGCCAAGGAGAGAAATATGACGAATCCCAACATACAATACGAACACTACAGAGACGCCTCTGACATGCGAAAAATCGAGTCAGCACTATCAAATATTATTAACGCAGCGTACGCGGGAGCGATTAACGACAAACAAGCAATCGAAGTAATTCCATCCGCCAACCCAAAACCAGCCGACCCTGAGCATGAAGCAGCACTTGCAATGGCAAAAAAGCGCATAGGTCACCTCACCGGTTCACTGCACAACGAGCTAGACGCTGAGCCCGAAAAGAGTAATGAACACAGCATAGATGAGCTGCAATAATATACTCGCGGGCTATACCTCTTGGTTTAAGGTATAATGATTAAAGTATGACAAAATCGGTTATTTTAACAGGCCTCCGTGCCAACAACAACCTTACTATTGGTAACTACTTCGGCGCTATGTTGCCCATTATTGAAATGGCTAAGAGCCATGCCGGCGAATATCAAATAAACATGTTTATACCAGACCTCCATAGCTTTACGACACCTATCAATCACGACGATTTGCAAAATCAAATCATCCACAACGCACGACTCTTTGCTGCCGCAGGCTTACCGCTTGATAGCAACGACATTCTCATTTACCGTCAAAGCTACGTACCTGCGCATAGTGAACTGACGTGGATTTTGGATTGCTTTACCGGATTTGGCGAAATGAGACGAATGACCCAGTTCAAAGATAAATCGAGCCAGCTATCTCAAGACGCTACACTGTCAGCTAGCGAAGAGCATAGATACAAAACTCAAGGTGAGTATTCAAACAGCACTTCCGTTGGCCTCTTCAACTACCCCGTTCTCATGGCCTGCGACATCCTCCTTTATGGCGCCAAATACGTGCCTGTCGGCGACGATCAGACTCAGCATCTGGAATTTACCCGCGACATAGCAGGGCGCATGAACAATAAGTTCGGCGATCTGTTCGAGGTGCCGTACGAAGTCAGCAAACAGCATGAATTCTTTAACAAAGGCCAAGGGCTTCGCATCATGGACCTTGTAGATCCAACTAAAAAAATGAGTAAGTCTGACGACATCGGCAAGGGTGTCATATTTCTGACAGATGACCCAGAAGCCGCAGCCAAAAAGGTGATGTCTGCAACTACCGACGACAAAGCTAGCGTCAACTACAATCCGGTCGAGCAGCCCGGTATCAGCAACCTATTGCAAATCCTCGCTCTTCTACGTAGCAAGCCGCTCGACGAAGTGGAGTCTGAATTTAAAGGTCAATCTAGTTATGGTGATTTTAAACGAGTCGTTGCTGACGAAGTGTCACAATTCCTGACAGCTTTTCAAACGAAGCTAGCCGATGTAGATGACGGCGCCATAGCCGCTGCATTTGAGCAATCCGAAAAAACTGCAAACGAACAGGCGAATGCAACGCTACTCCGCGTACAGCAAGCGGTCGGACTGCGACCAAGGAACTAATCATGAGACTCGACGCATACCTAGCTCAGTACTGGCCTGAACATTCTCGCGCGACGTGGCAAAAATACGTAAAAGCCGGTTACGTAACCGTAAATGGAGAAGTAGAAAAAAGCACAAAACGACTGCTTGACGAAGACGACAAAGTTGAAACCAGCGTGCCAGATGCACAAACGCACGACGACCAATCACTTCCGATCATATACCAAGACAAGAATGTCATCGTCATCAACAAGCCTACTGGCATCCTTTCTCATAGCAAGGGCGTGTTAAACGATGAGTTCACCGTTGCAGGTTTCTTTAAGCGATTTACAAAATATAATGTCGACACTAATCGACCGGGTATCATCCATCGACTCGACCGTGACACAAGCGGCGTACTGATTGGCGCGCTTAACGATAAAACCGCGAAACTGCTACAACGACAATTCTCTGATCGCAAGGTAAAAAAGACATACATTGCTGTTGTCGATGGCATACCGAAACAATCAGAAGCCCTCATAGACTTACCGATTGGACGAAACCCCAAGCACCCTAGTCAGTTCCGCGTTGATCCAAACGGCAAATCAGCGCAGACCGCTTACCGTATATTGGCTTCGAGCAAGAAGTACAGCCTCGTTGAGCTTCAGCCTCATACTGGTCGCACACATCAATTACGCGTTCACATGGCATACATCGGAACGCCAATTCATGGCGACAAGGTCTACGGCAAACAAGCAGACAGACTTTATCTTCACGCCGCCAAACTAGAAATCACCATACCCGAAGGTGAACGTATGCTATTTGCGGCAGATGTGCCACCTGAATTCGCTTCCATGGAAATGGCGTAATGCTCGATGATTTATTGCTTCATCCGCGGACACGCCAACTCGCCGACAGGCTTGCAATCAATCTGCCACAAGGCTTGATCATTGACGGGCCGGTTGGTAGTGGCGTTGCTTCTGTAGCGAAAGCACTTGCAAAGCACCTAGGCTCACCAGAATTGACATTATCTCCAAAAAAGAAGGTGAGGGGAGAGTTTGTTGTCGATGCCGACGAAGGCAGCGTCATCATAGATGACGTACGACTGCTCTATCAACAAACGCGCACTAAACAGCCAGGGCGACACGTTTATGTAATAGACACCGGTAATAAGTCGATGACGGTTTCAGCGCAAAATGCCTTTTTAAAACTTCTCGAGGAGCCTCGTAACGGCCTGCACTTCATCATAGCCACACACCAGTTCGATCAACTACTACCGACTATCGTATCTCGTTGTCAGCGACTTTCGCTGCTAGCTATCACCGATGAACAAACGGGTGCCCTCATAAATGACTTAGCAATAGAAGACGCCACCAAGCAAACGCGCCTAGCATTCGTTGGGCGCGGTCGCCCAGCGCTCATTAAGCGCCTAGCTGCCGACAGCACCTCGTATGACGCAAGGGTAAAGATCATGAGCGACGCCAAAACAATGCTCGGCAGCGACGTGTACGAGAAACTGAAGATTATTAACACTTATCGCGACAGTCGCTCCGACGCACTGACATTACTTGACGACATGAATCACCAGTTGCAAATCATCATCCGTAGCCAACCTGACCAACGTATAGCCAAAGATATCGACAAACATCTCGACACGCGCAGACGCATAGCTACAGGTGGCAACATTCGTTTGCAGCTTTCAACAGACGTATTATAAGCGCATAAATTGCGGCTGAAACACCGTAATCACTCCGTATTGAGAACTACTTCTCAACACACATGACTCAATTGTGTTATAATTAGAAGTGGATGTTAGGACTTATTGTTGTAGCGATACTAGGTGGGATGATGATTTATTATCGTGGCCTGCCAGCAAACCCAGCACTTGATTTGCCGGCTAAATTATCTGGGCGCTTGGATAAATTGTGGGAAATTGCCCAGCAATCGCTTCGAGACCGTAAGTACCTACGTGCCGAAAAGGCACTTCTGACCATTTTGCGTGTCGATGAGCGCAACGCAACTGCGTATAACCGCCTCGGTATACTGTACGCCAAGCAACAGGAGTACAAAGACGCAATCGAATGCTTTGAAATTGCTCAATCGCTTGAGCCAAGCGCTTCGAGTCTTCACAATGTAGGCCTGATTTACTATGAAACCGGCAATTACGCAAAGGCTGCGCTAGCTTTTGAACAGGCTCTCGAGATTGAAGGAGACCTGTCAACTCGACATATAGCCTACGCCAAGGTACAAGAAAAACTCGGGAACGACAAAAAAATGATTGAATCACTCGAGCGAGCAGTCGAAATAGACCCAATTCCACAGACACTCAACATCTTGGCCGACGCCTACGAGCGCATCGGTGAACAGGATCTTTCATTAAGATTACGTGAAAAAGCAGCACGTATGATCTTACCTCCGGGCAAGGCAAAACGAGTTAGCCAGCCGCGTAAAGTGGTGATGTAACCGCTTCTACATCTTGAACATTTTTCACCCCTGATGTACACTTATATTTGTACTTTAGGAAACTAAAGTAATATTTAATGCCTTTAAGCATTAAAGTACACCTTTCAGCTATGCCGCTTTAGCTCAGTTGCTGTCTGAGCCGAATGGCGAGTAATGTAATGAAGCATTGCTCTAACCAACTGGCATACTGCAAGTACCTCACATCTATATTTATGCCGCTTTAGCTCAGTTGGTTAGAGCAACTGTTTTGTAAACAGTAGGTCCTCGGTTCGAGTCCGAGAAGCGGCTCCACGGCGAAATAATGATTCATCGTTATTTCACATTGGAGTTACATGTTGTTTACCAAATTAACAAACCAAGATTTATCTGTTTGTTAATTTGAGAGGAGGAACAACGAAGAGACGAAGCTTTTGCCACTTGCGGCGAAACGAGGTCTCGAAAGTGAGTTCCGACGAGCTGGAATCGTGTAGTGGCAATCACAGGAGACTGTAAATCTCCCGCCTTTCGGCTTCGTAGGTTCGAGTCCTACTTCCAGCACCAAGTAAACGGCCTACCCGAAGTGGTGGGCCTTTTACTTTGTAGGCGGTGTTTGTCTCGAACCTACGAACCTTTTCGCTCCTGCGAAAAGTCGTAAGGTTCGGCGTAGTGAGTGAAGCGAGGAAAAGCACGAAGTATTTTTCCGAGCGAATGAACGGAGGAGCAATCTTCGATTGCGATGTCCTACCTCCCGCAATGAAAAATGGGCTACGCAGATAAGAATACTTATTCTTTCTGCATAGCCCTTGACGTCAGTAAAATATAAACGCGGCCACGGCCATAACACCCAACGAGCCCGTCGTTACATCCTTGAGGGTTTCGAAATCGACGCGACAAACCACCATCGATACAAGCGTAGCTCCGATTGCCAGCCACATTGCCGCGACGATAATCGCCCTTGTGGATAGCCTCGATACGAACTTTATGTTGTTTGATGTGCCGCTGGAGCAACAAGCGCCAGAATTACATGTTTTACAACTGTTACCGTCACACATAACCACTCCTAACGTAGTGATACGACTTAACAACTATAACATGTATTTATATATTTACAACTATTTAGTATTGGAGGAAGTCTCCCTGTCTGGTACAATTTACCGAGATGCATGCCTCGGTATGTAGTTAGTCCGAGCTCGCGAAGCACGAGAGTAAATCGAGCCTTAGGGCGAAGGACAAAGTTTTCGAATTTATTTCGACAACGAATGGAGGGGCAAGCCCCTCCTGAAAACGCATGCCGCGATAGCTCAGTTGGTAGAGCGCATCCATGGTAAGGATGAGGTCTCGGGTTCAAATCCCGATCGCGGCTCCATACGAAATTAAATTAACGGGTGGTATTGAGGGTTAGTATGACAAAGAACGTAGAATCAACCAACATACTCCGAGAGCTTGAGCCCGTTGTCGAGTCAGAACTTAACAGACACGAAAAAATGGTAAAAAATTGGTATCCGCACGACTACGTTCCATGGAGCGAAGGTAAAAATTTCGCATATCTAGGCGGGGAAGACTGGGAGCCAACACAATCACGACTTGGAAAAGCCGCCAGGGCAGCCATGTACGTAAATCTACTGACTGAAGACAATCTGCCTTCTTATCATCGAGTGATCTCCGCTACTTTCGGACGCGATAGCGCATGGGGTACATGGGTAGACCGCTGGACGGCTGAAGAAAACAAACACGGCATAGCTATGCGTGACTATCTGACAGTAACAAGAGCAATCAATCCCGTAGAGCTGGAGCAGGCACGCATGCAGCAGATGACGTCAGGATATCAGAGTGAAAAATCTCCACTAGACGCTGTTGCCTACGTCACCATGCAGGAGCTCGCCACTCGTATCGCTCATCGCAACACGGGCATAGAGAGCAGAAAAGACGGCGACGAGCTGGCAGAAAAGCTACTTGCTCGTATTGCACTCGACGAAAACCTGCACATGCTGTTTTATCGCAATATCGGTACAGCCGCATTCGAAGTAGAGCCTAACGAGATGATGAAATCTGTCACAGAGGAAATTCTTGGGTTTCAGATGCCTGGCGCTGCAAGCATTCCTGATTTTTGGGCAAATGCCGCCGTTATCGCTGATGCCGAGATCTATGACCTCAACATCCATGCCAATAGTATCGTCAACCCGACTCTAAAACACTGGAAAGTCTGGGACCGCACAGACCTAAGTGGCGAAGGCGCTGAAGCTAGAGACAAACTCGGTAGGTACATGCTAAAACTTGAATCAAAAGCGCAAGAACTAGTAGAGCTTCGCGAGGAGCA
The DNA here is from genome assembly GCA_023898645.1 of Candidatus Nomurabacteria bacterium. NCBI lineage: Bacteria > Candidatus Nomuraibacteriota > Candidatus Nomurabacteria bacterium. Next base: position 594,468 of record CP060232.1, read on the forward strand.
AAAAGCTGCCCAGAACACTAGTCAAAACTAAATTTTTGTGCTAGAGTAGATAAAGTTGTAAATATAAATGTGAGTTTTGTATGCCTAAAAAAGCAACCAAGCGAAAATTAGTAGGACTTGTCAGTGACCTCAGTGGGCACCGTACTTACTATACGACCAAAAACACCCAGAATACTACAGAAAAAATCAGCCTGAAGAAGTACGATCCAATCGCACGTAAACACGCTACTTACACTGAGACTAAAAAGAGTCTTGGTCGTAACGAAGTCAAAGCACGCAAGTCTTAATTTCGTTTTCTACACTTTTAAAATCCGGCCCTTATCGGCCGGATTTTGTGTCATTTTTAATGGTATCGAGCAATGTCGATACATATTCTGCGTGACTCCAGTTTAACGGCGCGGGCGCCACTAGTGAGTGGTCTACGGGGCTAACTTGTTCAGACAGTACGCCGGTCTGCATCATAACTCCACCAATCCAATCAAGTATACCCTTAACGCGTTCATCTTGTTCTGTTTCTATAAAATATTGCGCCATCCAAAGCGTTGTAATGAACCACCAATTACCGTGAGTATTGGGGTCAATTCTATGGTACTGATCGTGTTCATATCGCGGATAAGCGTCTAGATTCGGGTCCGAGCGGAGCTCTTGGTCAATCGTTTCAGCCACGGCCTTCAGTTCCGGTGAGTTAACGCCAAATAGTCCAAACATATATGCGCCAAAGAAACTACTCATATCAATCGTACTATCATAGCGCACCTGACCGTCGACTACATTTATACCCTTATAAAATGATTTTCTTTCGGCATTGTATAGGTATTTACGGGCACTAATTTGTATGTCGTCGGCTACGGCCCTCCAAGCCACAGCGCTGCCGTTGTCATCTTTCTTTTCGGCTAGATCTGCTGCGGCGTGCAAGGCGGCATATACAATGGACGTCGTATACGTGTTCGTCTGAAAAACTTCTTCCCATAAATCATAGCTCGGCTTCGGTAATCCGGTCGTTTCGTCTATAAACTCAGCCATCCAGTTAGCCATCGGCTTAATCATAGAGTCATAAAAGTCATGTAGCATACGGTTGTCACCGGTCGCCTGATAAAACTGCGCAAGTGCAAATACAACAACTGCAGTCTCGTCTTCCTGTATGGGCGGAGCTACAACGCCATCATCATGAACATACGAGTGCCAGCTAGACCCCATGCCACCATCGGCTCGGAATTTATGCATCAGGTAACCTGTCGGGTGCATCACGCGCCGACAAAACTCAAAAAACCGATACGGCTCCTCTTTGTAGCCCATTCGTATAAGCGGCCACAGCACAAGCGCGCCATCGCGAGGCCAGCAATACGCATAGCTGTCGCGACCATAATTAAGCATAGATGTGTCGGTACTGGCGATAACGGCTCCACGCTTATCAATCTGCGACTTGATAATCATAACGCTGTGCAAAAATGAATCATGATAGGCGGGGTCGATTTTTGCAGCCGATTCCACGGCTGGCTGCAGCCACTTGTGCCACCACTCTGCAGTTAAGTGAAGTCGTTTAGACAAACCTTCGCCTCGAATCTGTTTATCTATATATAGCGCTTCTCTCATAGACGACCCGGCGGTAATCCAATAATGCACCCGCTCTGAACTTTTGGCGTCGACTTCTAAACGGAATCGGATAATCGAATCGACCCGACCATGCTCAACGTTGCTACCGGACAATTCACCGTCTTCGGCATCGCGATACGTACCCTCGTGGCCTTCTATGCCAAAAAGGCCGACGCTATGTTGATCAAAAGGTTCGTCATTATGTGTACCTGAAATAATGAACGCTCTTCGACCGCGATAATGCAACAAAGCTTCGCTGTCTGGCAGATATTGCGCTGTATCGGTATTGCTTCGCGAGTCGTCGATTGCAAACGCCTGATGCATAAATAAGCGAATTTCTCGTGGATGATCGGCCAGGTTAACAACATGGATGTTTCGCATGAAAGCGCTCATATGAGCATCGACACAGTCATCAATCTCTAGTAGCACCTGTAAAGATTCATTTTTTGCGACCGTATGGCCAATGAGTGCACGTATAGGGTAACGGAACGAAAACGTCCATTCGCCTTCATTATCAAGCCAACTAAGCTTGCCATCGATCCATACACCAACCCTATGACGAGTATGCGGACCCTGTGCGTGATTAGTAAGTCCCACGTACGGATAAAAAAGATCGTGTACTAAACCGAAGTTATTAAGGCCGACGTGCAACTCACCGTTCGAAAGTACTATAGGTCTAAGCATTTATACTCCGAAGTTTCCCACCCGCATCGGTCATATGGCAACGTTCTCCTCAGAAGGTTTGGGTGTATTGAGCCCGCCAAGACTATGGTGCAACATCAATCGTAAACGAACATCTCGGATAGCATTCATGTACGACAAAAAGGCGTCATAAGGGGAGTCGTAAGGGCTAAAGTATTTGTGCACGTCACCATCATGCTGCCATTTAGTGGCCATGTAATAAAAGTGGTCGGAACTTTGCAACAATCGCCAGTCACGTATTAACTCTACATCGTTACTTCTCAAAACGTCATTTTGTAACGCATACGCATATTTAAGCGACTCTTTCTGTAAATCATTGCCTGTCCAGGCCGACAAATCACGCTCACTGTCTGCCCATGTGACAGTCTGTGGCATCGAAAGCTCACCGGCAGGCTCAAGCTCCCTAGCGGCACCGGTTACTGTCTGGAAAGAATTTCCACTTTCAGAAAGCCACTTGGCTACAAATGCCTCGAAAAAGGTAAATATTCCCGTGTCGGCCCACTGATGTTCGCCAAACGTCTCAAAGTCCATAAATAGATTAACAAGCGGCCCTTCGGAATTTGATGCAACCCAACTCGCATATTTATCTACGCTAAGTGGCCATTCGTTCCACGACTGGTCACCAAATCGAAATGCAAGGTCATCGCTCAATTGGTAATTTTTCAGCAACAAGCTGATGTTTTCTGTACCAGCTGGTCGATAAACATAGTTCGGGCTACGCCACTCTAGTACCGGATCCCAACCTTCTGCCAAGACAACTTCATAGCCAGCTTCGTCGGCCCATTCCGCTACTTCGTCGTTGTATGCAAGCTCCGTGTTACGGAATGCCGTTGGAACAACACCAAACACCTCTTTGATCTTCTGACGGTGTTGCTCTACCTGACTCACGAACTCCTGCTTGTTATAGAAAAACGCCAAGCTGTGATAATACGTTTCGGCTACAATCTCTACACGGCCAGTTGCGACAAGCTCATTAAATGCGTCCAATACGTCTGGCGCCCACGCCTCGGCCTGTTCTATAAAGTCACCAGTAATACTAATCGAACATTTAAAATCAGGGTGTCGATCTAGCAGCGTGCGTAGCAACGCCGTCATTGGCCTGTAGGACTTGTCGGCAACCTTGTGAAATATCTTTTCGTTGTTGAGCTTGCTGTCATCTTTAATGTCAAAATAATCATGTCGTTCACCGATATCGAACACACTGTATGGCCTAACCCGATACGGCTGATGTACATGCAGGTACAGTGCGATTGCTTTACTCATACAACTGCACCATCCTTCAAACGACCATAAAGCGATGCGCATTTTTCAGCCACATCATGCCATGATATTCGAGCATACTCTTCTTTAACGTTACGACGAAGCGTCGTAGCAAGGCTAGGAGACAATGCAATATTGACCAGTTGGTCAGCGAGTCGGTCAGTGTCCCAATAGTCATAGCGCAAGATATTTTCAAGAACTTCGCCAACACCAGATTGTTTGCTTATGATAAGCGCACTGTCGTGGTGCGCAGCTTCAAGGGCAGTAAGGCCAAACGGCTCACTAACCGAGCTCATGACGAATACATCAGAGACCGAGTAGATGTCGCGCCACTGCTTGCCCCGTACAAAGCCAGTAAAGTACACTTTGTCGGCAATACCCATGCTTGCCGCCAGACTGATAAGCTCGTCACGTTGTTCGCCGTCGCCAGCAAGCAAAAAAACAAACTTGTCATACTTTTCACAGGCACGTGCAGCGCCACGCAAAAAGTGCGTCAAACCTTTTTGCACCGTGAATCGAGTCAGTAGCGCCACCACCGTATAGCCTTCGTACCGAAGCGCCTCAAAGTAACGGTAGTCGCGCATGTCGTACTCATAGGGCTCAAAGCTATCGACGTCGATTGCGTTGTGAATCACCTCTACGCGTTCGGCTGGTATGCCATATTTCTCAACGATAATAGCCTTCGTAATGTTACTCACTGCAATAATCCGATCCGCCATATCAAGCGCCTGCTGCTCAATCTCGTGTACGATAGGATTTCCGTAGCTTTCGCCAGAACGATCAAACTCGGTAGCGTGTACGTGAACAATGAGGGGAGCGCCAGTCAACTCCTTAGCGCGCACACCCGCCTCCATCGTCAACCAATCATGAGCGTGTATGACATCAGGCTGTACTTTTTTAATAAGACCTTCGACAAACGTAATGTAATGCTTTTGAACAGCGCGCATGGTCGACAGATCACCAGCATCAATCTCAGCCATATCCTTTTCGGTGACAAATTCACTATCGTAACTACCCATGTGCACGCGACTTTCAGGGTCTAAACTAGTTGCACCATGTATGTTCATAAAATCAATATCAGGATGCTCAGCCGAATAGGGGAGCACAAAATCAATCGAAGCACCCTTAATAGCAAGTGCTTTAGACATATGGTAACATGCGACCCCAAGCCCACCACTGTTGTGCGGCGGCAGCTCCCAGCCGAGCATTAGTATTCTCATTCTTTGCCCCTATGATTGGTTCTACCCAACCGGTGCTCCTCGTTTTTATTTATTAGCCTAGCGTTATTATAAATTATACGCTAGCACTTTGACAACAGTTTTTACAGATAAAATATATCAGTTGCGTACTCCTGCAATTTGTTCCATAATAGGAGGATGTTTCAAAATGACTCCATAGGTTCCGCCATCGACGAAGTCGTCAGATTTGTATTACAGCCGAATGATTACCGAGCCGTCTTGATTCTCATCATTTCAGTGCTTTTTGCGTACTGGCTCAGCAAGTTTTTGGCAAAGGGAATCATATTCGTAGCCCAAAAGGTCGCTATAAGAGGCGACACAGAGACTCGTGAAGACAAGTTTGTGATGTATCGCCAAGTAGAAACCTACCTCAGTATTGCCGTGGCTGTCGTGCGAACTCTCGTAGTGGCGGTGGTCGCCTACATCACTTGGCGTATCCTCACGCCGCAAGGTAGTGAAAACCTCGGCGGATCAGGCGCGGCGGCAATCGGTGCTAGTACCATCTTTATCGTTTTCGCAGGTGCTACCGTCGGCCTACTACTACGCGACATCACAGCCGGAGCCACTATGATCATCGAAAAATGGTTCACGATAGGAGACTTTATTAAAGTCGAGCCATTCATGGATGTCAGCGGTGTAGTCGAACGTATGAACCTACGCTCTACTAAGCTACGTAGCCTTAGTGGCGAAGTTATCTGGATTCACAACCAACAGATTCAAGGAGTTCACGTCACCCCGCG